>JAJPZL010000171.1 GCA_021204375.1 Bacteroides sp. | reverse complement strand
ATTGCCATGTATAGGTATATCGTTTCCATTTATCAGTTAATGTAAAGTCCCGGATTTTTCCATCCTGACCTATACGCAGAATAATAGCTGCATTCTCACTTCTGGCATATACGGAAAGACTGTAAGTTGTTCCATTGACTATACCCGGAATATTTTAGAGAATCCCGTAGGAATATTAATTAGAACCGACAGAAAAGCTTAATTTATTTCCGGAAGGCGATTCCAATTCCTTGAAGATAGTACCGGTACCAATATATTGCCCCCAATACCCCTATAAATTTGTTCTTCATTCGGATAAAAATCATTAATCAGAAATCCGCTGTTTACAAATAAGTTGGAACGAGGATCGGAGATTAACTCCAAAGCAGTTGCGCCCGTAGGTTCGGGTAAGGGATCGGGAGGAGCGCATAACTTTATATATTCCGCGTATCTACTGAATTCTTCTTTATCGGCTAATTCATTGATATCAATACTTTGGAAAGCAGCCTGGATGGCTGCCTTCCAAAGTATCTGATCGTTACATTGGTTTAATCTATCTATTATTGTCATACTTTTATTAAATTGAATTGGTTTCTAAAACATTCAGGGCAGCGTTGGCTCCCAGGATCTCTGCTTCTAAAGCTGTCACTCTATTATCTAATAAAGTTGTAGTTTCTACGGTAGCTATTTCGGTATTTTTATAGAGGGCTTTGCCGGTTGTAGGATTTAGTATAATATTACCGTCCAGTTTGGCATAGAGTTCTATACTGTTATTTTTTTCTGTTGTAGCAGTAGAAGATTCTATTACTACTCCACGTCCGGAAACAAAACTTATTCCTGATGATCCTGTAGGAGAATCTCCTAAATGTATTTTATTATAATTCATCCAGATACTACCTTGCATAATTCCTCCTGCTAAGGATAGGTAATTATTTAATTGTAAATCATGGTAGGCTCCATCATCGCCCAGGAACTGAGTACCATCGCCGGAGGAAGTAAGGAGGACATTGTTGACAGAAGAAGCCCGAATGTTTCCTGCACAGTAGGTATTTCCATCTACATACAATGTATAATCTGTAGCAGACTCTCTTATGGAAGAACCTATATGTAACTGATTCAGAACGGATACAATGCCAGGAGAAGAATTTGCGATTCTTGCTGTCAGATCTGTAGACTGGCTTCTATAAAAATAAACTGAAGGATTATTTCCTTTAGTTGCAGTTAAATATAGATTACCTCCATTGGCTAAAATCGCACCGGATATACCATCTTCTATGGATGTTTTTCCTACTCCTACAAATATACTTCTATCATGATAGGAGGCTCCGGAAACAGCGATAGTACCTACTACTGTTAAAACGTGTTCCTGATTATCGGTAGCAGTTAATCCAACTGCTAATTTATTAGGTATAGATAGAACTCCGAGACTTGTCTCCCCGATAGAAGAAGTCGGATTTTCTGCTCCTTGATGATAGAAGGATAGATGGGGATAGCAATCAGCCTGATCCTCTTTAGAAACTTGTAAACTAATGGAACCATTAGGGAATATATTCACTCCGGTTTGACCATCGCCTGATGCATTGGTATTACCTGTTCTCATAGCAGTACGAGCAAAGACAACGCAGGGTCTTACTGTATCGGTACTAATAAAATAAGTATCGTCGGAAGAAATTAATATTACCGACCCGATCTAATTTACCTGTAACACTCTTTTCAAGTGGTTGTCCCCAAAGAGTAGTATCTTTTATCTCTTCTATTGAGGCTTCATTAGCTTCTACCCGTTCTTTCAATTCCTCAAAATCGGTTTTTGAGGTCATTTGTGTGATATACCCGGAATATTCCGTTGCATGGGTTCCCTGAGGAATATCGACTCCTTTGGAAAGAATTACTTCTTTTACTTCTTGAATTACAGTGGTTGCTGTTTCGACATTTTCTGCCAATGTTTTTTTGCCATATTGTTGGTTTTTTAATGAATAATTTATTTGACGGGTACGAAAGTATGGGGTTTTAATACGGAAAGTGGAATCAGAAAAGGGATTTGCCCTAACTTAACAGATACGTGAGGGGGAAAGGGTAGAAGCAAAATAAGAGAGCTGGTTAGTTAGTTCTCTTTTTCTTTATTTCCGGCGGCTGTAGAGTAGCTATACGGTACTGTGAATGCAGCTATGAAGCCATGGGAAGAAAGCCACTGGTTGGGAAACCAGCAGCAACAGCGGGCACTGGGTACCGGAGATCAGAAAGTTATATCTAAAACTAAAAGAAGAGTTAAGACTTCTCTACCGGAGGAGGAGTATCGATAGGATTCATCAGGGTAATGCGGGTCTGTGCAAGGTATTCGGGGAAATGAGCCTGGATATAGGAGAGCATTTTTTCACGGATAGCGAATTGCAGGTCGCTGTTTTTGGAGGAATCTTCACTGCTGACCAGAGCACGGAGTTCAATGCAGTTCTCTTTCAAGTTATTGACAGCGAGGGTACAGGTGTTTTTATCCCAGTTGGGATCGTCTTTTACTATCTCAGTTAAATGTTGTTTTAGTTTGTCTAAGGGGATGCGATAATCGACATAGAGAAAGACAGCTCCGATAATATCGGAGCTATGGCGGGTCCAGTTCTCGAATTTCTGTTCCAAAAAATAGTTTACAGGGAGGATGAGCCGCCTTTTATCCCACAGGTTCACGACTACGTAGGTGAGTTTGATCTCTTCGACACGTCCGCTATTGCCTTCAATGACCACCAGGTCATTTAGTTTGATGGGTTGGGTAATGGCTATCTAGATACCGGCCAGGATCATACTGATACTTTTCTGGGCGGCAAAGCCCAGGATAATGCCTGCAATACCGGCAGAGGTGAGCAGACTGATGCCAAAGGTACGTATTCGTTGAAAGGTCATCAGGCAGATAGCTATTATCACAACGGTGATAAGTCCGACGAGGAGTTTTTTAAAGATGGAGAATTTGGTAATGCTGCTACGGACTGCATAGCGGTCTTCGTTCTCCTTTTCTACCTTTTTTTCAAGATAATAGAAAAGGATATTGTTGAACTGGACCAGGATCCACCAGATCGTGATAATTAACAGGAGCTGTAAAACGTGATCGATAGTACCAATAAATCGGCTATCATAGAAGATACTCTGGCTGAATAAACGGACGGCAATCCATAACAGCAGGCAGAGAAACGGTATCCGTAATACCCGGACAACGAAATAGTCGATGCGGGCATGTAAACGTTGAGCCCTGTCTGTAAGTTTCCTGACTATATACTGGTAAAGAATCCCTACCAGGATGACACCGGCCAGAAATGCCAGGCTACTATAAATGAGGTATGCCT
>JAJPZL010000182.1 GCA_021204375.1 Bacteroides sp. | reverse complement strand
ATCTTAGTACAATAGTTTGATTATATGCAAAAAAAAAGAATTAGAAGTATATCCTCTATTTATCAAAATAATATTCAGGTTCCAAAACATACTAAAATTACAGCTTAGGTTACATTTTTATTCTTCCCGCTATACCTGCTCATTAACGGTATAGCTTCACACAAATCGGACACAAAGATAAGTAAATTAACGAATCAGGCAAAATTTAATAAAAAGAATCGACTAACTACCCTTTTTTAACTATGAACCCGAACCGGAAGAGAGCCGATAAAAGCAATTATCTTTCCTGTTAATGAAAACTTTACGGTATCTGACAAATAACTTTTATTTCCGGATGTTACCGACCCCATTACCGATACATAATCCATCCCGATTGTGCAGGCACCAAGATCTCTTTCCCCTTTACACGCTCTATTCCACTTAATTCAATTTCTCCCTCCTTACATACTACCTGATAATTACCCGAAGGAACTTCCACCTTTATAGCGTGTCGGTTACTATTAAGTACCACAATAATATCTTTCCACGGATCTCCTCCGGCATGATCTTTTAACCGCCAGGCTACTACATGGCGGTTCTTTACCGGAAGAAACTCCAGATGGCGGGTGATCCGAGCAGCCGTTCTGAGCCGAAAAGCCGGATGTGCCTTTCGCAAAGCAATCAGTTTTTTATAGTATTCAACCAGAGTATTATACCGGGTTTTCCGGTTCCAGTCAATCGCATTGATCGCATCCGGACTTTTATAACTATTATGGACTCCCCTTTTATCCCGTACCATCTCCTCACCGGCATAAATAAAAGGAATACCCTGGGAGGTCAGTACCGCAGTAGCCGCCAGTTTACAGAGCCGGATCAACTCCGGCTCCGGGATCAGCGGAACCACTTTTTTCAACCGGTCGCCTAAACAAAAATCGTCGTGACAACTGACATAAGCTATCATCTGGTCAGCTGTAGCAGCCCAGAAGTTTCCACCATGACTGATAAGGTTCTGTTTAAGCTGAGGATGGTAAGTCGCTCCCACTACACCAAATTTCACACTCTCTTCCTGACCGGCTGTCCCTGTCAGGAAACCACCCTTCCGATTATTATAAAAAGGCCCCGCAATGCATCCCGGAATTCATCACTAAAAACTGCCATACCCGGTATCCGGGAGATATTCTCTTTCATAGCCAGTAATGAACGGGGATAGGCAGGCTCTCCAGCACTCCATCCCTCCCCGTAGAGCAATACATCCGGATCAATGGCTCGGGCAGCCCGGGCTATCTCATTCATAGTATCTATATCGTGTAACCCCATCAGGTCGAAACGGAATCCGTCAATATGATACTCCTTCATCCAGTAACAGACAGACTTTACCATGAACTTCCGCATCATAGGTTGCTCACTGGCGGTTTCATTGCCACAACCTGACCCGTCGGAGCACTCTCCATTCACTGTGTGCCGGAAAAAGTAACCGGGATTGGTTCGTTCGAAAGCGCTTTTAGCCACCTGCCAGGTGTGATTATAGACTACATCCATCACCACCCGGATACCGGCCCGGTGCAGAGCCATCACCATCTCCTTAAACTCCCGGATACGCCGCATAGGATCGTAGGCATCCGTCGCATAGGAACCTTCGGGTACATTGTAATTCTGCGGATCGTATCCCCAATTGTAGCGATACCGGGAATCGGTTTCATCCACAGAAGAAAAATCAAATACGGGAAGCAGATGAAGGTGGGTAATGCCAAACTCTTCCAGGTGATCGATCCCGGTAGACTTCCCCTCCCGGTTATAGGTATGCTCCTGGGTAAAAGCAAGGTATTTTCCCCGGTAACTGATACCGGAAGCAGGCCCGGTAGAAAAATCCCGGAGGTGAAGTTCATAAATCACTGCGTCGGCAGAAGGTAGCGGGGCAGGTCGTTCTTCCTGCTGCCAATCCTCAGGATGGGTAGTGCTCCACTCTATTACAGCAGCCCGTTTACCATTCACCCCTATGGCAAGTGCAAAAAGCCCGGGAGTTTCGGTCAGCCACTCTCCTCGGATATAGACCTGAAACGTATAGAAACAACCGTTCAGATCATCTTTTACCCTCCCCTCTCAGAATCCTCCTCCGGCCGGATAAAGGATTACCTCTTTATAAAGATCTCCCTGGTGTCCGGAACGGTAAAGATTGACCTTCACCTGCTCTGCTACAGGCGACCAGAGCCGGAAACAGGTCTACTCCTTTACATAGCGGCACTCCCAAAGTTCCCCGGTAGTATAATTGTGATGGCTACCGGGTATCCCGGAATAGGTATAGGGATCACCTTCCGTAAAACCTATGCGGGCCAGATAATTCCTTTTCATACTGACAACCTTTTCACCGGAAAAGTTACTACTCTTTGATCCGTTTGGGGTTTTTGGTTATAAAATCTTTCCAGTTACTATAACCTTTGGTCTGTTCGGGACGTTCCATCTGCAAATAGTGGCAATAGGCAGCCGCCAACCCATCAGTGGCATCCAGAAAAACAGGCATCTGATTGATCTCGATATGAAGCATCCGCCGTAACATATCGGCCACCTGCTCCTTACTGGCCTGCCCGTTCCCGGTAATAGCCATCTTTATTTTGAGCGGAGCATACTCGGTAATAGGAATATCCCGCCCCAGCGCCGCTGCCATCGCTACTCCCTGGGCACGCCCCAGTTTCAGCATAGATTGTACATTTTTACCAAAGAAAGGAGCTTCAATAGCCAGTTCGTCCGGCAGATAACTTTCAATAATCCCGATCACCCGTTTATAGATATGGTTCAGCTTCAGGTAATGATTCCCAAACTTACGCAGATCGACCACTCCCATCGCTATCATTTCAGCTTTGGTACCTACTACCCGGATCACGCCGTAACCCATAATGGTAGTACCAGGGTCGATCCCCAGGATTATTTTTTCTTTGACCGGAATAATCACTCTACGATCTCTAACAGGGTAGGAAAGCCTACCACTTTATTCTTAAAAATCCTACCTATTTCTCCATTCATACGGACACCCGTTTCAGTATGCCAGCGGTGCAGGAGTCCGGAACTCTCCACTTCCCACTGCATGGAGTAACTCTCTCCTTCGTCGTTATGCCGGGAGAGCACCCGCATAAAACGGGGAGACTTTAAAAGACCTCCCTGAATAATTTCGGGAATATAGGACTCCTGTATCCAGATCACAAAGTTTTTTTCTACCTCATAATATACATGAAACGTTGTATTATAGACCAACATAGATTTTTTCCGTTATTTTTTCTGCAAATATATTATTATATTCGGAATATTACTTATATTTGCACCGCATTAACGGAAAAG
>JAJPZL010000294.1 GCA_021204375.1 Bacteroides sp. | reverse complement strand
ATCACACTACCCGAGCGCACCTGCCCATACTGCAACACCTTACCCTTATCAGGGCCCGCCGGAACCTTCCGTTCCAACACATAATAACTAATTACCATATTCAAACAAACTTTTCAGGTTACACATCAATGCGGAAACGGACACTCCGTTACCACCCGCTTATCCAGCTTCTCAAACACAATCTCCTGGGCCACCTCTTTGAGCAACTTACCCGGCGTGAACACAATACGCGGACGCTTGATATGGGTAGCACGGAACTTCTCCTGCGGCTCTACCCCATAACTCCCCGCACTCACCCGGAAGTTACTCAGGTCGCCCAGTTGAATAATGTTCCCGCTATCCAGCTGCTCACGGATCACCTCCACAAAACTATCCAGGATCAACTCCATATCTCCCTTAGTAGCCGCAGAAAGCAGAGCGATCTGATCACAGATCTTATCAAACGTAATACACTCCCCACAGCGAACCTGCCCGAAAAACCGATGCTCCCCTGCATGTTCACCCGCCAGAAGCCTACGCTCTACACAATGAAATTTTAAAGACATACTTTTTTCAATAAAAAAATTAATAAATCAAATACCGACAGACCTTGCGCGCTTATCTGTTTTACCTTATAAAGTACAAAGAAAAAAGGGTGAACCGATAAAAAAGAGGGAAGTAGCCTAACATAACGAGATAAGTTAGCGTGGTAAAGTGAACAGCTATAAAATGACTGTTACAGAATTAAAGAGAGTCCCTGACGGACAAATAATTTTAGCCCGGAACGAGAGTCCCGTGAAAACCATACATAAAAGAAGAGACAAAAAACCGCCGGATTGCCTAACTATCCGACGGTTCCACCATCTGCTCACAGCCTCGGAAAAGGATACAGATGGTTATTTTTTCTTCTTTAACTCCTCATTCTCCTGCCGGAGCCTGCTGAGTTTCATTTCATAGATCTGCTGGTCCTGCTGCCGGAGTTCTTCATACAACTCAGCGACCTTTTCCATAGGATGGATCGTATTACTCTGTCTGGCAGCAATATTAACCACATTGTTATCGCCTTCGGCCCCATTGAATTTCTCAATGAACAGCCCTTTAATATCTTTATCTGACATCTCTAAAAATGCTTTTTAATACCCAGAATATCAGCTATCTTTTGCTTAGGCTCCTCTTCCAAAGTTTTAGTATTCTCCATAACAGACAACTTTTTTTGTGATATGTGCATCAACCGGGCTAACTCTCGTTGCTGTAACCCCAAAAGCATCCTAAAACGTACAATATTATGCCCTTCGTGCACCCCCGGCTCAGCTGTTTTCTTTAGTCCTCTTACTGCAGACATATCGTTTATTACTTTAATACGTGAATCTACTTATCCGAATCAGAGACCCTACTTATTATCAGCTCCTGATCTTTCTTAAAAGGGAAAACAAGGAACCCCCACCCATCAGACAGAAAAATAACGCATTATAACACAGTAATTTATAAATAACCCCAAAAGGTTCTTTATAGTAACTTATACTACCTAACTTTGCGAGAGACAAATATAAAAAAAGATACTGGATAAAAAACGGAAACGACTAATTCCTCAGATAATAGTTTGAGAAACAAAAATATGAAGAAAGAAGAGATCGACAAATTACTTACTCAACGAATCAAAGAAATACTCACCACACAGGAGATTCCTCATCTGGCAACCCAGGAATTCACAGGGATGAATATAACGATCCTACAGACGGTAATTCCTTCCCGGACCCAGTTTATTCCCAACCCCGGTAGCGAGGAGGGAAATTTATCCGGATACCTGGAAGTAACCTTAGAAAAGACCACCATAACCTGTGTCATAGAACACAATATCTGTACACAGGCCGCTATATTCCGGCATACCGAAGAGGAAGAACCAGATATTTTGCCATCTACCCTCACAGAGGAGATAAGCCACTATATGAGCAGGGAAGAGATAGTCCGTTACCTTCCGGGAAGAGACCTTTCCGAAAAAGAAGAAGAGCCTATCTCTATCTTCCGATAAAGACCATACTTATAAACCCACCAAAAAAATCAGACAAATGAATATATCTAATCAAAGCCGGAAAGAAAAAAGAACAACAATTCCTGCACATATTAACCGCCCTTGTTCCCAAATTCCAGCGGGTTTTCCCGATTCTTGTAAATAATACCGGCCTCCAGGAAGCGGGACTCTACAAAGGGGATCTACTGATTACAGACTTTCACGAAGAGCCTTCCAGTGGCGACCTATGTGTCTTTACGCATAAAAAGCATAACTACATCGGACGCTTTAAAGAATTTACCCAGGAAATCGTTTTATGGCCCATAGACAAACGGGGAAAACCTCTGAGGCTCTCTGATATCCCTAAAAATGTATGGCTGCTGTTTGAAAAAGTGATCTATAGCATCCATAAACAAGGTCGAAGGTAACCCGCCGACCCAACTCTTTCCTCAATAACCCTTTACCAGACTTTGCTGCCGCCATACAGCCTCCACACCGGGATACTCCTGACGGAACTCCTCCGTTAGGTCTTCTGTAAAGGTCTGGACAGATTCCATACTGGCTCTCCCGCCGTTGAGCAACTCATACCAGTAGTAAGTGTACGCCTGCCCCTCCAGTTGCAGGTAATAGACAGGAGTATTTTTCCCGCCAAATTCTTCTGTGGCCACTGTAAAGGAGCCTTCTTCTTTCTCCATACCGGTGTAACAGACCACTATCCCGGGAGGCTGCGGTAGAAAAATTAATTTATAAAGCCGGTAGGTATTCTCCGGAACGGGATAAGCAGCACGTACCTTATCCGCAATCTCATCTTTCTGCCAATCCGAAAGCGATGCACCCTGAACGATCACCCGGATCTCTCCCACCCTAAGGCGCATCACCGAAGAAATTTCTTTATTCACCTGGGTCTGGGAAAGGATCTCCGCCAGTTCATAAGTGATGGAAGGAGCATCCATAGGAGGATCAGCCAATTCCGTTTTTTACCTTCAGCTGGTACTCCCAGCCATCCTTATAGGTGAATCCCTCTATCTCCTGTAACCCCATTCTGCTCCATCGGGTATCCTCCCCGATTTTAACCTACAAGAACTCCCGGAGAAAAGGAGTACCCGAAAGAAAAGGATAATATTCTTCTTCCACTGTTTCGGCGGCAACCGTCATCTCTACATAGGTTACCTTGTTCCGGTTTTTGCCTGGTTCGTCCTCCAGGCAGGAACTTATGCTAAATCCGCAGGTAAGCAGTAAAAGGAAGGTGGATCGTGTAAGTCTGTTCATAGTATTAGTGTCTAAGTTTATATGCAAGCAAAGATAAGAATTTTTCGGATATAC
>JAJPZL010000398.1 GCA_021204375.1 Bacteroides sp. | reverse complement strand
CTTTAACGTATTGTTTATGAGTTTCTTATTTGAATGGCACGAAATATGCTTTTTGTAGATTAATCATAATTCCGGATTAAATATTTATAAAACAGATATGAGACAACTCTATTACACCATTCAGACATTGATCCGGTGGAAAAGGATCTAATATACTTAAGATCTTATCCCTTACTCTGGGGCTCTTTATCAACATCCTGTTATTTGCCCGGGTCGCTTTTGAGCTAAGGTATAACCGTAACTACCAGGATGCAGAGAATCTATATGCCATCTATGCCAGTTATACGATTGAAAATAAAACGAATGTAGGTGAAATTATTGTAGGGCCCATTCCTTCTAAACTAGCACAACTATTTCCGGAGGAGATAGAAAGTGCTACGGTGGTCAGGAACCACCACCGGGTCGTTTTTTATAACAGTGACCACCGTGTAGGGAATATCCGTACCATTTTTGCCGATAGTGACTATTTCAGGACGATGGGAATTGAGGTTATTTCGGGAGATACGGAAGAGTTGAATGGAATTTTCTATGTATTTATTTCCCAGACTCTTTCCAGACAGATCTTTGAGGATAAAAACCCGATAGGAGAGATCTTGATGTATGATAAAAATCTTCCGGTTACGGTGCGTGGAGTCTATAGAGATCTTCCTCAGAATTGCAGTATGCCACATGATGTAGTGGTCTCTCTACCTACTGTAATTTCTCATTTCAGATTTGGTTACGGATGGAACGGAGGCGATAGCTACAAAGGTTTTGTGCGTTTTAAAGATAAGGCTGCTGTTAGTAGAGTCGAGACCCGGTTACCCGATTTTGTCAAAACCTATATGACTCGTTTTTTAGAAAACTACGACTATAAACTTTCCCTGTTACCTATTATAAAGCAACATACCCAACAGCCGGATGTAAAACGTATGCTCTGGATCATGTCTACCCTGGCATTGGCTATTCTTTTTATTGCAGCGTTAAACTATGTGTTGGTGGCTGTCGCTTCCCTGGCTGTGAGAGCTAAAGGGATAGGAGTGCATAAATCCAACGGGGCCACCGACGGAGATATTTTTAAGATGTTCCTTTGGGAAACCGGTATTATTATTATCCTTTCGCTCCTGTTGGTGGTGTTACTGATGCTCAATTTCAGGGAGCCGGTAAAGGAACTGATCTCTATGAAGCTGACTTCCCTCTTTACTCTTCAGACTTTATGGGCTCCTCTGTTTATTATTATCTTACTTTTTCTTATTGCCGGATTGTTGCCTGCCAGACTTTTTTCGGCTATTCCCGTTACCCAGATCTTCCGGGAATATACTGATAAGCGGACAGTCTGGAAACGTCCTTTATTATTTGTACAGTTTGCAGGAGTTAGTTTTGTTTTCGGTTTGCTGATGATCATTTTGCTACAGTATCAGAACATTGTGAATAAAGACCTGGGATATGATCCTTCCAACCTGGTTTTTTGCTATGTCAAAGGCAGTGAAGGAATGTCTACGGAGAACCTGAAAGAGGAATTAAACCGGATGCCGTTTGTGAAAAGTGTAGCGGTGACCTGGCAGGAGATATCTTCCGGTTACAGTGGAATGCCGATCTATATAAACGGAAAACATGCATTTACCGGTCGATGGAACTATGGTGATTTTGATTATCTGGCTACTCTGGGGATTCCACTTGTGGAAGGAAAGAATTTTGATGGACCGAAACAAATTATTGTTAGTGAAACGTATGTAAAAAAGATGAACTGGAGAGATGGAGCAGTCGGGAAATTTGTAGAGACCGGAGATTCAACCGCCTTAGGTACGATCGTGGGAGTGATGAAAGATGTGGAGGAAAATGCATATAGGGAACCCGAACCTATTGTTTTATGTGGAGATAGAAACATGCGGGGAGGGTGTATATATAAGAACTTATGATCTTACCCCTGAAGTATTGAATATCCTCCAGGAAAAGATCGCAGCATTGTATCCTACGCAGGAGATACGGGTCCGTTCTCAGGAGGCGAGCAACCGGGATACTTATAAGTCTATCCGGACTTTCCGGGATAGCGTCATTCTTTCTGCTATTGCCATCCTCCTGATCACTATTGTAGGACTCTTTGGGTATGTGAACGATGAGATCCGTCACCGCAGTAAGGAGATTGCTATCCGAAAGGTAAATGGAGCAGAAACCTCGGATATTCTCCGCCTGCTTTCGGTGGATGTAATCTGGACTGCTCTTCCAGCCACTCTTACCGGAATTATTCTCTCTTATTTTATTGGGAAACAGTGGATGGAACAGTTTTATGACCAGAGGTTGCCGGATGTCATTACCTATCTGGGACTTATTCTTTTCATCTTACTGCTTATCACAGGAGTGGTAGTATTGAAAGTATACCGTGTAGCCCGGGAAAATCCCGTAGAAAGTATTAAAAGCGAATAAAACTATAAAAAGATATGATAGAGATCAATAACATCAGTAAAGTGTTTCGGACTTCGGAAATTGAGACCGTAGCGTTAAATAAGGTAAGTTTATCGGTAGAGCAAGGTGAGTTTATAGCCATTATGGAGCCTAGTGGATGTGGTAAGTCTACTTTATTAAATATACTGGGTGTACTGGATAATCCGACCGAAGGTTCTTACCGGTTACTGAGAGAGGAAGTGGCGGATATCAAAGAGAAGAACCGGACCAGATTCCGCAGAGGGAAGATCGGATTTGTTTTCCAGAACTTTAACCTGATCGATGAGTTAACGGTTTATCAGAATGTGGAACTTCCTCTTTATTATATGGATATGAGCAGGGAGGAGCGGAAAAAACGGGTAAATGAAATACTGGACCGGATGAATATCAGCCATCGTGCCCGACACTATCCGAAACAACTCTCGGGAGGACAGCAGCAGCGTGTGGCTATTGCCCGTGCTGTGGTGACCCATCCGAAACTGATCCTGGCGGATGAACCTACCGGTAACCTGGATTCAAAGAACGGGGCAGAAGTGATGAACCTGCTTACGGAATTGAACCGGGAGGGGACTACGGTGATCATGGTTACTCACTCCGAGCATGATGCCAGTTTTGCCCATCGTATTATTCACATGTTTGACGGTAGTATTGTGGCCAGGTATACGAATTAAAAAATACCGGAACGATGGTTCCGGATGATATTCTACTGTGTTTGCCGGTTTGCTCTATATTATATAGGGTAAACCGGTTTTTCTTTCTTTTTAGTAACCTACGGACTACTGTTGGTACCCACTTCAAAACAGGTTATAACCCCGGATGTAACGACTGGAAAAGCTTTTATTACATTTAACAGGGCTATATGTAACGGCTGGCAAACCCCGTGCAACATTTGGATACCCTTC
>JAJPZL010000128.1:1386-3330 GCA_021204375.1 Bacteroides sp. | reverse complement strand
TTTTTAAACTATTTAATGTATTTTTGCGGAGGTATTTAAAACAGGACAGACAATGAAAGGTATTAGAGTTTTTTTAACGGGATTTCTTTTTCTGGCGCTTTATAGTGCCAGGGGGCAGGATGTGATCCGCTTCCGACCCCATCTGGATGAAGAGGAGTATATGATACGTACGGACAGTGTGAGTGAACTGTACCGCTATTATTTCGGGGAGCTGGATGAACTCTATGGTGATGAGGCTTCGATGATGTACATGGAGAGTAATCCGCATTATTTCCGGCTGTTCCTTCCGGTTGCTTTTTACCATTCGCCGTCAAAAGAGTTTTTCAAAATGGACCTGGATACGGTAATACTGAAAGATCCGTGGAGGGAGAGGAAAGATATTCTTACTTATTACGATCCGTTTGAGATTGCAGCCCGTAAGAAAAAAACGAGTGATCAGGCACTTTTTGCCCTCTATCTGGAGCGGGCAGATTTAGTGGTGACTACGGAGGAGCGGATCAGGAAGCTAAGGGGATTCCAGGGGAATCCGATGGAGAAAAGACCGAAGAGGAATGTGATTGATTTTTTCCGGGTTGATCTGCCGGATGAGCCTCAGTTTACGGAAGTGGAAATAATTATCCGGAATCCTAACTTCTGGATTCGCAACGGGGAGTTCTCGATCCAGATGAGTCAGAACTATATTTCGGATAACTGGTATAATGGAGGAGAGAGTAATAATGCTTTTACTTCTTATCTGAAGTTAACTGCCAATTATAATGACAAGAAGAAGGTACAGTTTGATAATATGCTGGAGATGAAGCTGGGCTTTAATACATCGCCTTCGGATACGGTGCATAAATTCCTTGTTAATTATGATCTGTTCCGTATTACCAGTAAACTGGGGATACAGGCAGCTTCTCACTGGTATTATACGCTTTCGGGAGAGTTTAATACGCAGCTTTTTAATTCTTATAAGGCGAATGACCAGACCCTGGTCTCTGCTATATTTGCTCCGGCTAATCTTTTGTTGGCTATTGGTATAGACTATAAGCTGAAAAATGATAAAATTGATCTTTCTGTGATCCTTTCACCCGGTGCCTATAATGTGCGGTATGTGGGAAACAGCAAGGTGAATGAAACCAATTTTGGTTTGAAGGAGGGGAGAAAGTTCCTGCACGATATTGGTTCTAAATTCCAGACTACGCTGACCTGGAAGATCATCCCTTCTATTAAGTATGAAACCCGGATCTATTATTTTACTAATTATGAGAAAATAGAGACGGAGTGGGAGAATACTTTCGATTTTGAACTGAACAAGTATCTTTCTACTAAATTGTTTGTGCATACCCGTTTCTATGATGACATTGCCCGCAAGGAGGGACAGAGTCGGATTGAGGTAAAGGAGTTGCTGAGTTTTGGTATCAGTTATAAGTGGTAGTTCCGAATCGTTCTTTTACAGGGAATTATACAGGAGGCAGGATCGTTGAGTATTCTGCCTCTTTTTTTTGTGCCGGCCACGCAGGGACCGGGGGAGGGGATAGAAAGGAAAACTGTTGGTATAAGGGTATGGAATACACTTTTTAATCTTTTATAATCTCCTGAAATGATAATCTTTACAAGGTTAATATGTAGTAATATTTGGTAGCTTTTGTGAAGGAATTGATAATTAAATGAAAAAGTTTTGTTTACTCCGATAAAAAAAAGAGGATAACTCTTCGTAGTTCGCAAATTATGTTTAAATTTGCCGCAATTTGTAATGTGGAGTTAGCAAAATGTCTGATATCATAGAACACCGGGGTATTGTGGAAAGCACGAATGGTTCTTGCGTAGTGGTAAGGATCGAACAGACTTCAGCCTGCGCGGCCTGCGCAGCAAAAGGGCATTGTTCTTCTGCGGACAGGAAGGAAAAACTGATTGAGGTGAGTGTGCCTTCTCACTCTTATAAAAAAGGGGATAGTGTGGTTA
>JAJPZL010000128.1:0-1374 GCA_021204375.1 Bacteroides sp. | reverse complement strand
GGCGTACCTCTTTGGGTATGCAGGCAGTACTGCTTACTTTTGTGCTTCCTTTTATGGTTCTTTTGGTCTCCCTTTTTGTCTTAATGGCACTTACCGGGGGAGATGAGCTGTTTTCTGCCCTTCTCTCTTTCGGATTGATGACTTTTTATTACATCGCTCTCTCTTTCAATAAAAGATCATTGAAGAAAAAATTTTCATTTACAATAAAACAAATAAAATAACTATTTATGAATTTGATTCTGATTGCAGTAATTTCATTGGGAGTCATTGCACTCGTACTGGCGGCTATTCTGTACGCTGCTTCCAAGAAGTTCGCCGTGTATGAGGATCCGCGGATCGCTCTTGTCAATGAGGTGCTTCCTCAGGCTAACTGCGGGGGGTGTGGTTACCCGGGATGCGGCGGTTTTGCCGAGGCTTGTGTCAGGGCAGATACGCTGGATGGTAAGTTCTGCCCGGTGGGTGGAGCTGCTACAATGGAAGAAGTGGCCCGTATCCTGGGTATGGAAGCAGGTACAGCGGAACCGATGGTTGCCGTAGTAAGGTGCAACGATTCCTGTGGCAATCGTCCCCGTGTAAATATGTATGACGGAGCCAGGAGTTGTGCCATTGCTGCCTCTTTGTACGGGGGAGAAACGGGCTGCTCGTATAGTTGCCTGGGACTCGGGGATTGTGCGGTCTCCTGCCAGTTTGATGCCCTGCACATGAATCCTGAAACCGGTCTTCCGGAAGTGGATGAAGAGAAGTGTACGGCTTGTGGGGCTTGTGTAAAGGCTTGTCCGAAGGGGATTAACGAGCTTCGGGCAAAGGGTAAGAAGAACAGGAGGGTATATGTATCCTGTGTAAATAAAGATAAAGGGGCTGTTACCCGTAAGGCTTGTTCGGTGGGATGTATCGGTTGTGGTAAGTGTGTGAAGACTTGTCCGTTCGAGGCTATCTCATTGGCTGAGAACCTGGCGTATGTCGACTATAACAAGTGTAAGTTGTGCCGGAAGTGTGTGGATGTGTGTCCGCAGCATACTATTATTGAGGTTAACTTCCCGCCTAAAAAGCCGAAAGTGGAGGCTGTAGCAGAGGCGGAGGCCCCGAAGACTGAAGCCTGAGAAATGGATAAGGAATAATAACGTAGTAATATATAAGGAACATATGTTGAAGACATTTTCGATTGGCGGGATTCATCCGGAGGAAAATAAATTCTCTGCCAATCAGCCGATTGTGGTAGCCGATGTGCCGGAAAAAGCGGTTATTTTACTGGGGCAGCATATCGGGGCTCCTGCCAGGCCGGTGGTTGCCAAAGGGGATCTGGTGAAGGTAGGAACTAAGATCGCAGAGCCTAATGGTTTTGTTTCGGCTGCTATCCACTCTTCTGTGAGTGGT
>JAJPZL010000167.1 GCA_021204375.1 Bacteroides sp. | reverse complement strand
AAATAGTACTTTCGCAGCACTAAAATTAAAAAGCATAATGGAATTAAGAGGAAAAATTATTGCGATCCTGCCGTTACAAAGTGGAACAGGCCGGAACGGGAACGAATGGAAAAAACAGGAATATGTAATTGAAACGCACGATCAATATCCTAAAAAGATGTGTTTCAACCTCTGGGGAGACAAAGTAGATCAGTTCAATATACAAATGGGAGAAGAGCTGACAGTCTCTTTCGATGTCGACTGCCGGGAGTGGCAGGGCAGATGGTTTAACGACATACGTGCGTGGAAAGTAGAAAGAGTAGCCGCAGGTGCAGTACCGGGACAGGATTTCCAGACTCCCCCTGCTATGCCACCCGTTGAATTTACTACCGGAGATGTAAACGATGATCTTCCTTTCTGATCAGACAGATTCCACCAACAAAGCGGGCAGAGAATAAAATCACATTGATTTTTCTCTGCCCGCTTTGTTTTATTGTTGATTTTTTCCGAAAAACTCTCTTTCTCTCTTTGTCAGAAAGGCAACGGACCCTCTCCTGTACCTTCAAATCCGCCCCCTCCGGCTTCCACTCCAAACTCAACCGGTGGCGGAGGGATCTGCTGGTTCATTCGGGAACCCACTACTCCTTTTTCATCCGGCATCGGTATGATCAGATCATCGTCCGGATTCTGGAATTTAGCATATTCTCCTTTAAATCGCAGAAGAACATCGCCGGTAGCACCGTTACGATGCTTGGCGATAATGATCTCTGCCATTCCGCGAAGATCATTTCCTTTATCATTCTGGTAGATTTTATAATATTCAGGACGGTGAATAAAACAGACCATATCCGCATCCTGTTCAATAGCTCCTGATTCACGAAGATCACTTAGCTGGGGACGTTTCCCCTCAATCCCCTCACGGCTTTCCACACCACGATTTAACTGTGAAAGTGCAACAATAGGAATATTCAACTCCTTGGCAAGACCTTTCAGGGAACGGGAGATAGTACTTACCTCCTCCTGACGGCTACCGAAAGACATTCCACTTGCATTCATCAGCTGAAGGTAGTCAATAATGAGAATTTTTACTCCATGCTCTCTTACCAGACGACGTGCTTTGGTACGCAATTCAAAAACCGATAACGAAGGGGTATCATCCACATATAAAGGAGCATCGATCAGATTTTTAAGTTTATAATCCAGTTGCTGCCACTCATACGGTGCTAACTGTCCGCTCTTGATCTTTTCCCCGGGAATCTCACAGACATTTACAATAAGACGGTTTACCAGTTGCACATTACTCATTTCAAGCGAGAAGAGAGCCACCGGATTCTTAAAATTGACTGCGATATTCCGGGCCATAGAAAGTACGAAAGCCGTTTTACCCATAGCCGGACGAGCTGCAATAATAATAAGGTCGGAATTCTGCCAGCCAGAAGTCATCTTATCCAGTTGAGTGAATCCACTTTCAAGACCACTCAAACCATCGGTACGGGAAGCTGCTTTCTGTAACAATTGATAGGCTTCGGTAATAACCGGATTGATCTGGGTATAATCCTTTTTCATATTTCGCTGAGAGATCTCAAAGAGCTTTCCTTCTGCTTCCTGCATCAGGTCATCCACATCCATAGTCTCATCAAACGATTTAGTCTGGATATCACTGGCAAAGGAGATCAGCTCCCGAGCCAGGTATTTCTGGGCAATGATCCGGGCATGATATTCTATATGTGCGGAAGAGGCAACCTTACCACTAAGTTGGGCTATATAATAAGGCCCTCCCACCTGTTCCAGTTCTCCCCGTTTACGAAGTTGTTCCGTAACCGTAAGAATATCCACCGGCTCCTGTTTTACTGCCAGATCGGTAATGGCAGCATAGATCATCTGGTGAACATGATCATAAAAAGATTCAGGACGAAGAATCTCACTAACCAGTGAGTAAGCATCCTTTTCAATCATCAATGCACCCAGTACCACCTCCTCCAGATCGCGGGCCTGAGGTTGTAGGCGACCATACTCACCTACCGGCTGCATTTTTGATCGTGTACCTGAACTTCGTGAACCTCTTTTCTGTTCTGCCATAGAATAAAAACAATTTTGGGAAGACAAAGATAGAATTTTACCGCTTATCTTCCGATTAAAAACGGATAATATTTTTCCGGTCGAAAAGTTAGCTCTTTTCTTTAAATAACATAGGTGCATTTCGGCAATTTGAAAATAAACTTTCAATTGCTCTCAACTTTCACTATCTTTAGATAAAATAGGATGCGTTTCGGCAATTTGAAAATAAACTTTCAATTGCTCTCAACTTTCACTATTTTTGCACGTTCCGTAATTTTATAGAATCAAAAACAAAATTATCATGCTCAGATTTCCAAATGCCAAGATTAACATCGGGCTCTACATTACAGGAAAAAGACCCGATGGCTATCACAACCTGGAAACCATATTTTATCCTGTCATGCTGGAAGATGCCCTCGAGATCCTCCCCGTTCCCTCCTCCTCCGGAGAGTGCCAGCTTCATCTATCCGGCAACTATCCAACAGGAGAACCCGGAAAAAACCTGGTAGTAAAAGCCTATCAGCTGCTGAATACCCTCTACAACCTACCCTCCGCAGCGATCTATTTATTCAAGAATATCCCTACCGGTGCCGGCCTGGGAGGCGGATCATCGGATGCAGCTTTCACGCTGAAAATGCTTTCCGAGCTCTTTGCACTCAACCTTTCCGATAAAGAGTTAGAAACGCATGCAGCCCGTCTGGGAGCAGACTGCTCCTTCTTCATCCGGAATAAACCCCTATTTACAGAAGGCATCGGAGAGATCTTTTCTCCCATTACCCTTACACTGAACGGTTACGGTATCATCCTGGTCAAACCCGATATTTTTATCTCTACGCCGGAAACTTTCCGGAGAATTACTCCCTCCCTTCCTACCTGCTCCCTGAAAGAGAGCATCACCCTACCGGTAGAAGAGTGGAAAAACCATATCGGGAACGACTTCGAAACAAGCATTTTTCCCAACCACCCTTTTATCAGGGAGATCAAAGAAGAATTATACCACAAAGGTGCTCTGTATGCTTCTATGAGCGGTTCGGGCTCCTCTGTCTACGGTATTTTTGAAAAAGATCTCCCTCTTCCGGAAATCACCTTTCCCTCTTCTGTTTTTACCTGGAAAGGGGTGTTGAAATAAAACAGTGCCACGACTCCCGTCGCAGCACTGTCACAACACAAACACAAAATAAAACACGACAAAACTACTATACAATAACCTATATATGCTTTTGGGTGCGTATCTTACCGCAAAGGGTATTCACATACCCATCCGCAGTTTCTGGTTAATTACATATAGTAAAC
>JAJPZL010000037.1 GCA_021204375.1 Bacteroides sp. | reverse complement strand
AATCAATACTGAACTGTCCAACGAATGTAGGGATGAAAGTACCCACACCGTTTTTTTTGTTACTACAAAGTAACAGCAAGTCGTCCGACAAGATCTCATTGATCCCTCCGGTAAATGTCAGCAAATAGATCTTTTTGTGGCTATTGATATAGATATGCATGATATCGTTCCCCATCAGGCTGGGGTAACTACCGTTCCTCTGTATATTCCGATAGAACTTGATCTCTTCGGGCTGGTCAAAAGAGTTGGAAAAAGTGAGCAATCCTTTGGTCGTACCGATCAGGATTACTCCATCTTCTGCTTCGGCCATACAACGTATATTATAGGAAGCATAGGAGAAATAGTTCTTTAATTTATTTCTGTGATTGATAAAACGGACCGCTCCTTCGGGTGTTTCCTGCAACAGATTGACTCCTCCGCCATAACATCCTACCCAGATATTGTTCCGGCTATCGCAAAGGATAGTATACACTTCAGAATTACTCAAGCTGTAGGGGTCTTCCGGATCGTGTGTATAACTCTCTACTTTATACTCCTGGAGCGTTTTTCTCGTCAGTCGGATCAGGCCGTGTACTTTGGTTCCTATTCAGAGGGTACCATCCGGAGCTTCATACATACAATAGACACTGGCACCAAAAGAGACTTTTTCTTTAGTGATCTTACCTTTGGGTGATAAATATCCGGATAAACTACCATCTTTGTTATAAATACGCACATATTCACTCTTGGCCCCCACCCATAGCCGGTCAGCACTATCCCGGAAAAAGGCTCTTAATTCAAATCCTTTATCAATACTTCTTAAATTGTAAGCGGATGAATGGAAAGACATTTTTTTACTCCCCGGGCTCCGGTCAGCCAACAGTTCCCCTGCCTGTCCTGATAATAGTACCGGACCAGTGGCGCAAACAGTGAACTTGGATCGTTGGTATCTGTATAGTAAGACTTTAGCTTTTTACTCTCCCTATCGTAATAACAAAAATTACCCATAATATGTATTAACCATACGGTATTAAGTTTATCTTCAAAAATAAGGGGCCTGTTTGCCCGGTCATATTTCACCACCTCTTGTTCCGGAGTATAAAGATGTTGTTTCTCTCCGGTTTCCGGGTTAAAGCGGACAACTCCCCTCTCTGTGGAAAAAATCCAGAGTTTCCCTATCCGATCCTGATAGACCAGTGTTGCCTCTTTAGAAAATTGTTTCTCCGTACGGATATCGATCATCCGGAATGTATCCCGTTGAGGGTCAAAAAGAATAACCCCTTGATCGGTAGCCAGTGCCAAAAGATCATCCTTCAGTGTTTCCAGCCCATTGATCCTGTTGATCTTATAAGGTATCTCAATAAACCTGACACTCTCTGTCTGCAAATTATAACAGGCTAATTTTTCTGAACCGGAAGCCAGATAGATCTTTCCGGTATGCTCCCGGATAAATTCAAAAGGGAAATCACTCTCCAGGTTTTTACGTCCCACTACAGAAACTCCTTTATCAGTGAGTATCCATTCATCTTTCTCAGAGTCCTGGAAAACAGTGAATACCCGTTCACCCTTTAATACATCTCCAAAGGTGCTGTAAAGGGTGATTCCCTCTTTCTCTTTGTATCTTTTCTCATCGACTCTGTAGCAGTATCCTTTGTCACAGACGATCCAGGCGATCCCTTCACCCAGGGGAATAATTCGTTGTACATTATTTTCCGCTGTATCTCCCGCTCCACAGGTGCCAGCACATCAAAGAAGAGTTCGCTCCGGGTATCAAAGATATAGGCCCGGCTATCATACGTCTGACACCAGATATCCCCATAGATGGTTTCTGAAATAAAAGTTATACGGTTATTGGAGAGGGAGTGCTCCTGATGAGATAAGGATTTATAGTTTTTAAAGGTATAACCATCAAATTTATTGAGCCTGTTACGCGTAGACATCCAGATAAATCCTTTCCTGTCCTGTATCACCCCGGATACTATATTCTGCAAAAGTCCGTCTTCCACAGTAAACTCAGCGATCTGACAGATAGGTTGTGCAACCAGCAGAACAGGCATCCATAAGGACACAAAATAAAGGGCAAAATATTTCATAGTATATTCCAGATAGATTTAAGCAAATTTAAAGAAAAAAGGCGGATTAAAAAATCACATTTTCTTTTTGACTAAAAAAGACAAACTTTTGCCGGATTTATCCACCCCTTTCTACCGATTTCAAAGTGATCAGCCTTTGTAGTTCTGTTAAATCCAAATTGTAGTTTCTACATCCTTGTCAATTTCAATATTTTCCTTTTTCCGGATCTCTGCTTTAAGAGGAAATATATAAGTAGTGTGTTTGGTATCGAACCAAATGGCGGTTTTCCACTGACCATTGCCAATATTTCCTAACACTTTTAAGCGTCCTAACCTTCCTCTAAAAATTCAAGATTTTCTCGTATCTCTTTTGACATTTCTTCCGGAAGAAAAGCCATATACCAATCCATATTACTACCAGATGATGAATTGTACAAAACTTTTCCTGAAAATGGATATTCTATTCCCCTATTTTCCATAGCTATTTGACTCGGTTCCCGTTCACATCTATAAAGAAAGTCTCACCATTCTGTTTCACCTTTGCTTTACCATCTTTAGTAAAATAGCGGGCATCATCATATATAAGTGGGATCACCACTTCCCCTGTTTAGTCTATAAAGTCATATTTATCATTTACACAAACTGCAGCCAATCCTGTTTTGATAAATGAGTATGCCGGTTTATATATACAAGGGATAACTTCTTTCCCGGTTTTATCCACATACCCCCACCAACCATTCAATCGGACTAATGCCAATCCTACGGAAAAAGAATGAGCATAATCATATATGAACGGAACAACCTCTTCACCTGTTTCTGGATCTAAAAATCCCCATTTACCGTTATGTTCCACCGCCATCAGTTTTCGCATTTCGGATACTGAAATAGCAGTGAAAGAATTTTTAGTTTGTCGTTTGGCCATTTTTAACTACTCGTATTTCTTATTTTCTTCTATGAGTTCTTCACTGCATTGTTCCGGAGCTAAGGACGAAAAAAGTTCTATTAAATTATCTTCAGGGTCACGCAGATGTACTGTACGCATCCCCCAATCTGCCATATCGGTAGGTTCATTTACGAATATCACACCTTTTTCTTTCAAGACCACATAAGTCTTGTCTACATTATCCACACTGAATGATACAAGTGATTTTTCCAGGAATCCCACAGGCAATTCTTTATCTGTATTACCTACAGCCGGAGCCATCCAATCAGATACAAAAAGGGCAAAACCTTCTATACCCTCTGCTACTTTGAAACTGGCGTATCCACTATTCTCGTTACCC
>JAJPZL010000397.1 GCA_021204375.1 Bacteroides sp. | reverse complement strand
AAATATTTATTTTTCAGAGCAAATATTTCATCAACTAAATTCAATATTTTGCACATTTTTCACCATTTTGTGCATTAAACCCCTTGAATAATGGCTAAAAAGATAGCAATCTTTGCTTCAGGCTCCGGCATAAACGCAGAAAATATTATCCGGTATTTTCAGGAAAATAAATTAATTAATATCGAGGTAGTTCTTTCGAATAAAGAAAATGCTTATGTCCTGGAACGCTCCCGTAACCTGGAAGTACCTGCTTTTTATTTCTCTAAAAAACAGTTTAATGAAGGGGAGGAGATCCTGAGCCTTTTGCAATCCTATGAGGTGGATCTTATTGTCCTGGCAGGGTTCCTGTTAAAAGTTACTGAAAAAATAATCGCCGCCTATCCCGGAAAGATCATCAACATTCATCCCGCTCTTTTACCTAAATACGGAGGCAAAGGAATGTATGGAGATAAAGTACATCAGGCTGTAGTAGAAGCCGGAGAGACGGAGTCGGGTATTACGATCCATCATGTAAACGAGAATTACGACGAAGGCAATGTTATTTTTCAGGCTACCTGTCCTGTTTTACCGGGAGATACTCCTGATCAGGTAGCTTCCCGGGTACATGAGCTGGAATATCTACATTTTCCAAGGGTTATTCAGGAGGTGATCTCTACTTTATAAGCCTCTTTTTCCCGGCGCAGCGGATAATTCCCCCGAAGTAATTCAAAAGCACCGGGGGCGGTCCGTAAGGCACTGTCATCGTTACAGGGATCATACATCATTAAATAAGCCTCTTCAAATGATTGTGCATAAATATCCGGTTGTTGCGGTGCAGGAGGCTCTACACAAAAAGTGACGGGTAGATTAAAAAAACGGGCTGCTGCTTCCAGCGACATCCGGGTAGCATTGGCTTTGCCATCTGCGGAATAACCCGCAATGTGAGGAGTCGCTATGCATACTTTATCTAATAAATCCAGGTCTATATCCGGCTCCTTCTTCCATACATCTATAACAGCCCCTGCTATCTGTCCCTTCTCCAGAGCCTTTTTAAGGGCTTCTGTCTCTATTACTTCTCCCCGGGAAGTATTAATAAGTAAGGGTTTCCTGGGTAAACGGGCAAAAAAGGCACTGTCTGCCAGATGATAAGTGGGATCTTCTCCGCTCCGGGTCAAAGGTGTATGGAAAGTGAGAATATCACACTGCTCCATCAGGGTTTCTAACGGAACGAATCCTTTGCCTCCCTCCTTGCGGGCTCTCGGAGGGTCGTTTAACAACACTTTCATGCCCAGTTCCTGCGCTACCTGTGCCACTTTGCGTCCTACGTTCCCTACCCCGATAATTCCAATGGTAAGATTATTGAAAGCAAGATCATTTCCCTGCTTCCATAATATAAGTACCGAAGTAAGGTATTGAGCTACTGATCCGGAGTTACATCCCGGAGCATTAGTCCAGTAAATTCCGTTTTCTTCACACCAGGCCGTATCAATATGATCATACCCTATAGTAGCGGTGGCTATGAATTTCACTCTGCTACCTTCCAGTAACTCTTTTCCACACCGGGTACGTGTACGTATAATAAGCAGGTCCGCATCTTTTACAATCTCCGGAGAGATATCCCTGCCGGGCAGATAGACTACCGTATCGGCAATTTTTTCTATTTCTCCATGTATATAGGGTATTTTATCATCAATAACTGCTTTCATGGTGCCAAATATAGGATGTTTTATTAAATCCGGTAGCAGGAAAAGAGTTTATTTCCGGCCAAAGTCAGCCGGGATCTCTCCCCACCGGGCTGTATCCCATTTTAGAACAGGCACTGTATAACTATTGTTTTGGAGCCATTTTTCTGCCCGTTCAATAATGGTGAACAGATATTCTGTTTCGGAATCACGTTCCAGTTTGGTATTACACTTTTTCTTTTTCACCCAGCGGATCGCCTGTATACTATCTGAATAGATGGGAAGAGAAGCTCCTTTATTTTTAAGAAGTGCCAGACAGTGAACAATGGCGAGAAATTCTCCTATATTGTTGGTACCGTAATAAGGCCCGAAATGAAAGATCTCTTCATTAGTTCTTAGATATACCCCCCGGTATTCCATCGGGCCCGGATTTCCGCTACAGGCGGCATCTACCGCAATACTCTCTCTAATTACTTCAGCCGGAAAGGAGCCGGGCTGTAGTTTGGGAGCACTCTCTTTTTTCTTGTTTATATAGGAAAAATAAGGCGAAGCATACGCTTTCTCTGCCTCCTCCCGGCTATCAAAAGATTTATATTTGGCACCTATATATCCCTGTGTATTCAGCTTGCACTGATCCCAGGAAGTATATATACCGGGAGTCACTCCATCCCAAACCACATAAAACTTTTTTTTCGCCATACCTTCACTTTTAATAGTGCAAAAGTATCGAATAATACGAAACATCTCTTCGGAAAATATGTTTTTTGTTTGATAAAAGAGAGATAGACTACCCTCATTTTTTATCTTCTTTTCCTGTTTATTCTTCAGCAGCTGTTTATAAATAGGCTATTCAGAGAGGGAAAACCGAAAAAATGCTATATTTACCCAAGTGATGAGATCTTAATACTAACCTAAACCCTTTAAACCTATGTCACGAAGCTTTAAAGAGGCGATTCAACATCGCCGTAGTTATTACTCTATTGGTAAGGAGTCTCCGGTCAGTGAATCAACTGCTGAAGAGATAATTGCCTATGCGGCACAACATATCCCTTCTGCTTTTAATTCCCAGTCTGCCCGGGTAGTGCTTTTAATAGGAGAGCATCATGATAAATTATGGAGCATTGTCCGGGAAACTCTTCGTAAGATAACGCCGGAAGAGGCATTCCGGAGAACTGAACAGAAGATTGATACCTCTTTTGCGCCGGGCTATGGTACCATACTCTTTTTTGAAGATCAGGCTGTAGTAAAGAAGTTCCAGCAGGATTATCCCACCTATGCGAACAGATTCAGGGAGTGGTCCCACCAGAGTTCGGGTATGCTCCAGTTTACTATCTGGACGATGCTGGAAAATGTGGGTTTCGGAGCTTCTTTGCAACATTACAATCCGCTGATCGATGAAGAGGTCCACAAAAACTGGAACATTCCGGAAAGCTGGGAACTCCTGGCAGAGATGCCATTTAGTACTCCTGTGGAAGAGTCCGGTGCTAAAGAGTTCCAACCCATTGAAGAACGGGTAAAGATCTATCGGTAAGAATAAAATAGTAATTACTGGTAATAAATAAATGATTGGCGAATCACTGTTGTTTTGCCGGTTAATTATTTTTCCGTACATCCGGGTGTAACTACTGCTTAGATCCGGGTCTACGGAAAAACGAGTAACCGGTAGTTGTAAAT
>JAJPZL010000311.1 GCA_021204375.1 Bacteroides sp. | reverse complement strand
GAGTGAAGAGATCAAATTCAGGTATTACACCCGGCAGGATGGTTTAGGCTCGGATATGGTACTCTCTATGATTGAAGACCCTCAGCACAACCTGTGGATCGCTTCCGAAAGCTCATTATCCCGCTTTAATCCGGAAACCGAATTTTTTGAGAACTACGATACCCGGGTGTTAGGACAGAAGTTTGCTTTTACCGAAGCCATTCCCGTGATCAATGCCAGGGGGCAACTTGTTTTCGGTACAGACCGGGGATTCCTGGAGATCGATCCCAGGCAGATGCAGAAAAGCGACTATATACCTCCCATATCCTTTACGGATCTCCGGATAAATGGCTAGCGGGAACCTTTGCTTATAGATGATCTGCACGAGATCGTACTGAAGCCTTCCCAGCGGAATATAGCGCTCCGTTTTGCAGCACTGGATTATGCAAGGCCGGAAGATATCCAATATGCCTATTACCTGGAAGGGTTGGATCAGGAGTGGAATTACAGAGAGAAAACCAGACTGTCAAGTAATACCAATCTACCTCCCGCAAGATACCGCCTGCATGACAAATCCACAAATAGTGACGGAGTATGAGTGAATAATATCTCTACACTTTTTCTCAGAGTGACTCCTACATTCGACGAAACGCCCTGGGCCTGGCTTACCTACCTCTTTTTATTCGGTCTTTTTATCGGGAGTGTCATCTATATTCTTTTTTATATTTATCGTTTGCGGCATCAGATGGATGTACAGAAAGAGCTCTCCAATATTAAGCTGAGGTTCTTTACGGATATTTCTCATGAATTGCGTACTCCCCTTACCCTGATTTCCAGCCCTGTGAGCGAAGTCCTGGAAGATGATACTCTTTCTCCTTCCGTACGGGAACACCTGAATATCGTTCATAAAAATACGGAGCGTATGCTCAGGCTGGTTAACCAGATACTCGATTTCAGGAAGATCCAGAATAATAAAATGAAGCTTCTGCTGGAAGAGACAGAGTTGATCGTTTTCCTGATGAAAATAACAGAGAATTTCCGGCTGACAGCCGAAGAGAAACAGATCGACTTTACGTTCCATGCAGATCAGGAGGAACTTTACCTCTGGATAGACCGCGATAAAGTAGAGAAGATCATTTTTAACCTCCTTTCCAATGCATTCAAATATACCCTTCCCGGTAAATCCGTACAGGTCAGTGTACAAAGTCAGGAGAAATATATCCGGATCTCCGTGATCGATGAAGGGATCGGTATAGAAGAGGGAAAGGTCGATTCCCTCTTTAAACGATTTGAGACCCTTACTAAAACCAATATATTACAACCCTCATCGGGTATTGGTCTATCCCTGGTTAAAGAGTTGGTGGAGCTTCATCACGGCGAGATAGAGGTAGAAAGCCAGAGAGGCGCAGGTAGCAAATTCTCTGTAACTCTGCCGGTAGGAAGGGAGATCTTTGAACAGGATGAGCAGGCAGAGTTGATCCTCAACGACAGTACCGAAAATGAGCCACCTCTATCTTATCCGGTAGCAGAGCCTACCGGAGAGCCCGGAACTGAGGCTACCGAACAACTCTCTGTTCTGATCGTAGAGGATAACCAGGAACTCCGCCATCTCCTTAAGAACTATTCTTTCCAAGAAATATACCATTCTGGAAGCTGCCAATGGCGAAGAAGGATTGAAACTGGCCCGGCAGGCCATTCCCGATATGATCATCAGTGATGTAATGATGCACGTAATGGATGGACTGGAGATGGTTAAACAGATCAAGGAGAACAAAGATATATGCCATCTTCCTGTTATTCTGCTCTCTGCCAAATCCTCGTTGGACGATCGCATTGTCGGATTGGAACAGGGGATTGATGACTATATAACCAAACCTTTCAGTTCTACTTATCTCAAGGCCCGTGTCGCTTCTCTGTTTACCCAACGCAAACAATTACAGGAGATGTTAATGAACAGGCTTTCAGCAGGAGAAAAGGTAGATAATTCCAAAGAGTGGAGTCCCTCTGAGCCCGAAATCATTCCGCACGACGAACTCTTTATGAAGCAGATGATGGAGTATATGGAGGAACAAATGGATAACCCCAATCTTGTTATCGGCGATTTTGCCAATAAACTCCTTTTAAGCAGGAGCCTTTTTTACAGGAAACTGAAATCCATTGTCGGTATGCCGCCGGTAGACTTTATTCGGGAGATCCGTGTCAAAAGAGCGGCCCAGCTTATTAAGAGCAATGTTTATAACTTCTCCCAGATTGCTTATATGACCGGTTTCAATGATTCGAAATATTTTAGCAGATGCTTTAAAAAGCACATGGGAGTTACTCCCAGTGAATATAAAAGCACGGTATTCAAAGAGAATGAATCCGTAGTTGCAGGATCGGATTAACCGGACTGCCGTTTGATCCGGATAATTATTTGCTTTATCCTCATCCCATAATTAGTTTTGATTGTTATAAGGAAAGCAATCAAAACTAATTATCTTTGTACTACTAAAAAAATAGTTATGCTGGAAGTCTATATACCGCAGATCATCGCCTCTGTTATAGCCCTTTTGCTTTTGTGGGCCTCAAAATATCTTGTTCATAAACTGATCATTAAATACGGACGGCTGTTCCAGAAATCAGAGATAAGGAGAAGGCAGATCAGGCAGATCTGCTCCATTCTGCTCAATATTCTGTTCCTTTTTATCCTCGCCATTATCTGGGGATTGGAGCCACGTAACCTGGTGATCGGATTATCCTCTGTATTTGCAGTAATTTGGGTTGCTTTTTTCGCCCAATGGTCTATTCTCAGTAATGTTACTGCCGGGATCATTATGTATTTCTCAGCCCCGTTCCGTATTGGCGATCATATAAGGATTATTGATAAAGATATTCCTATACAGGCCATTATTGAAAATATTCATACCTTCTACACGCATATCCGTACGGACGAGGGAGAGCTGATTGTAATACCCAACAGTCTTTTTCTGCAAAAATGGTCTCTTTAAGCAGTCCGAAAAAGATAAATGTTCCGACTTAATTCACGGGGAAGAAATGGATAGAATATCTTTTGAAAGAGGAGAATTGATTATAAGTTAATTCTCCTCTTTTCTGTTTACCGGGAGATGGTCTCCCGATGAACCAATAAACCAATAAAATGTCAATACAGGCTACTCATTTTCGGTATGGGTGCCTTTTTTATTGCCTTTTCTTCTGTTTATAAGCGTTAACAAACTACTTGAAAATTCATATAGCTAAGATCGGATATAGGCTGTTTTAGCAGGTAATTTTCCGGAACCTACCGGCAATAAACCGTTAAAAAAAGAATATGATTATCCGCATGATGTCCGTTGATTTATTGAACATCATATGAATGTT
>JAJPZL010000329.1 GCA_021204375.1 Bacteroides sp. | reverse complement strand
GTTGGGTATTATATTCCATCTATTATTTAATATGTATGTAATGTTATAGTATAAGTAAATTATTTTACACTTCCAGTGTGTTCTTAGGCTTTGTAGCCACAAAATCTTTCAGATAAAAGGGCTCAAAATAGGCTACATCGCTGAAATCTTCATCCATAAAAGCTCTCTCTGAAAGCGGAGACATCATTTTTGCCAGCGGCACGATCTTTTCCAGGAACCGGACATTGGGATGCGTAATAATAGTACGGCATTTATCCGCTCCATTCCCAAAGAAGTATACCGGATGCTCTTCTAAGAAAGAAAGATAAGAATTCTCGTCCACAATATCCGCAGCCACTTCTCTTTCTACCCGCAACGCCCTGTCATAAACAGCCGCATACACCTCCATACGGCGGGCATCGATCATCGGACAGAGCAGGGCATCATCCGGAAGATCCTGATAAAGCAATACCGGAACACTGAGCAGTTTCAATGTCGGAACCGCTATCAGGGGAATATCACGTCCGTAACAGATCCCTTTTGCCATGGATACTCCGATACGGAGCCCCGTGTAAGAGCCCGGCCCGCAACTTACGGCTACAGCATCGAGTATCATTCCACAGCTATCTGTAAAAGATAGTGCCTCATCTATAAATACTCCCAGTAAAACCGAATGTGAAGGACCGTCGTAATTCTCTTTGTTAAATACCGGATTTCCGTTTTCCGTCACAGCCATCGAACAAACTTCGGTAGATGTCTCAATATTCAAAATACATGGCATATATGTCTCATTAAAGAAATGCAAAGATAGGGAGAATTGTTTATTTTCAAGGAATAAAAAAGGTAGAAAATCGTTTTTTAATCATTCCCCGTCGCAATAATACGGACGAAAATAGTATATTTGCAAAAAAAGATAAGAAATTATGATTCAGTCTATGACGGGATTTAGCAAAGCTACAGTCGTACTACCCGAAAAAAAGATCAACATTGAAATAAAATCACTCAACAGTAAAGGGATCGACCTTTCTACCCGTATTGCCCCGGCCTACCGAGAAAAGGAGATGGAGATCCGTAATCTTTTATCTTCGAGATTAGAAAGAGGAAAGATCGACTTCAGCCTGTGGGCAGATAAGGAGGGTACGGAAGCAGTGGTACCCATTAACCAGTCGGCTATAGAGGGTTATTATAGACAGATCCGGGAGATTGCCGACAAGCTGGAAATTCCCGTACCCCAGGATTGGTTCACAACGTTATTGCGGCTGCCGGAAGTATTGAGTAAAACTGAGATAACGGAAATACCCGAAGAGGAATGGACTATTATTTTGAAAGGAATCGAAGAAGCGGTAGAACAACTGAATGAATTCCGCCGGCAGGAAGGAGAAACCCTCAACCGTATGTTCCGGCAAAAGATAATCAATCTCCGGGAACTCCTGACACAGATCGTACCTTTTGAACAGGAGCGTATTGAAAAGATCAAAGAACGCATTACGGAAGCACTGGAAAAGACCATCAGTTTGGATTATGATAAGAACCGCCTGGAACAGGAGTTGATCTACTATATTGAAAAGCTGGATATCAACGAAGAGAAGCAGCGGCTGACCAACCACCTGAACTACTTTCTGGATACACTGGAGGAAGAGAAAAGGCAGGGTAAAAAACTGAGATTTATTTCGCAGGAGATCGGTCGGGAGATCAACACCATGGGAAGTAAATCCAACCATGCGGAGATGCAAAAGATCGTTGTACAGATGAAGGACGAACTGGAACAGATCAAGGAACAGGTCTTAAATGTAATGTAAGAAAAGGAATATGAAAGGAAAACTGATTATATTTTCTGCTCCTTCGGGATCAGGCAAATCCACCATTATCAATTTTCTGCTGGAACAAAACCTGAACCTGGCTTTTTCCATATCGGCTACCAGCCGTCCGCCCCGTGGCAAAGAGCAACATGGAGTCGACTACTTCTTTATCTCTCCCGAAGAGTTCCGGCAACGAATAGCCTGTGAAGAATTTATTGAGTACGAAGAGGTCTATGAAAACCGATTTTACGGTACGTTGAAAGAGCAGGTCGAAGAACAGCTGAACGAAGGACAGAATGTGATCTTCGATGTAGATGTGGTAGGAGGATGCAACCTGAAAAACTACTACGGAGAACGTGCACTTTCCATCTTTATTCAGCCTCCATCCATTGATGAGTTGCGGAAACGGCTGGTAAGCCGGGGAACAGATTCGCCGGAAGTGATCGAAAGCCGGGTTGCCAAAGCCGGTTTCGAACTGGGTTTTGCCGATAAATTCGATAAAATTATAGTGAATGACGATCTGGAAAAGGCTAAACAGGAGGCCCTTTCCACCATTAGGGAATTTTTAGCAAACTGAAAAGGAGATGAAAATAAAGACCGGTATCTTTAGTGGTTCTTTCAATCCGGTACACATCGGCCATACTGCCCTGGTCAACTATATTTGTGAATACGAAGGAATGGATGAAGTCTGGTTCGTCGTAAGCCCGCAAAATCCGTTGAAACAGAACAGGGAATTACTGGACAATAGAAAAAGACTGGAGCTGGTAGAGGCAGCCACTCAGGGCTATTCCCGTTTCAAAGCTTCCGATTTTGAATTTTACCTTCCCAAACCCTCTTATACCTATCGTACCCTGGAGGCACTCAAAGAATCCTTTCCCGACCGGGAGTTCAGCCTGATCATCGGAGCGGATAACTGGAATATCTTTCCCCGGTGGAAAAATGCCGGAACTATTCTAGCAGAGAATCCCATTCTGGTCTATCCGCGACCCGGATATCCGGTAGATGAGGCTTCCCTCCCACCCACCGTACGCCTGTTAAACACTCCTATGCTGGAAATCAGTGCTACATTTATCCGGGAATCCCTGGAACAGGGAAAAGATATTCGTTACTTCCTACATCCGGAGGTATATCGTTTGATCAAAGAGGAGAAGCTTTTCTCTCATTTAAGCAGTAAGAGGAGATGAACCGGTATCTATCATCAAAAAAACATCGTATATTCGCACAGATATTTATCCGGGCACTACCCTATTTTTCTTAGAAACACTCGTTTATATCATTCCATAGAATCCGACCCAATGAATGTGACAAAAGAAACTATTTTGAAAAATGCGTACCGTCTTTTCTGCGAACTGAACTACGAGAAAGTTACGGTACCGGAACTGGAGCAGGCAACCGGCATAAGCCGGGGTGGAATATTCCACCATACAGGTAATAAACAGAAACTGTTCATACAGGTAGTAGATAAATACATTCTCGGTTTTAATGATCCGGATAATCTTTTTCCATTTTCTTCAGAAACCACTTTAATTGAATTTATCCACCAATATATAACCTATCTTAAAA
>JAJPZL010000127.1 GCA_021204375.1 Bacteroides sp. | reverse complement strand
CCATGAACACAATATCTCTCTTCATTTTAATGACGCATGAAACCTTTTCTTTTAGAGAGATACTGTGCCAGGGATCAACTACCATGGATTAAACCGTTAAACTAAAAACAAACTTATTACCTTGTACACATCCAAATCCATTGTCCGTTACAGAGGCAAAAATAAGAAAGTAACAGGAGTTGTGAAAAGAAATACGATGCAGAGATTTAAGAGTATGTTACATTCACCGGTACAAATGTTACATACTTGTTTGTGTATGTAACATACAGATAGGTAAAATGCTGGCAAATAACCTATTCTTTATATAACTTTCCCGGTGTCACTCCATACTTTGCTTTAAAGCAGCGGGTAAAATGCGGCTGAGTTTCAAATACCAGTTCCCAGTACAATTCCGAAGGCTTTTTACCTTCTTCCCGGATCTTTATCCAGGCTACTTCCAGTCTTTTGTTAATTAACCAGCGGGTAGGAGAGAGACCGAACTCTTTCAAAAATTCCCTGCGAAAGGTAGAAAGGCTTCTTCCAGAAAACTCCGCAAACTGTTTCAGGGAAGTGTTAAACATATAGTTACTTTCCATAAATTGCCGGAGATTCCTGCGGGGATACTTTCCGAAAGTAAAAAGAGTGTAGGATATCCCTTTATCTATCAGCGTCAGAATATAGATGCACTCCTGTAATTTGATACAGGTTAGTTTACTGTCCAGCAGGTAGTTTTGTTCCATACAGAGTTTTATAGAGGTAAATAACTCTTCCAGCAGAATGTGACGCGGTAGTTTCTGTAAAGTAACCGGAGAATGAACGTTGTGACCGGGTTGTATATTATTTTGCAGGTAATTTTCGATCTCTTTTCCGGTGATATTGAAACAGATCATCCGGCAACGCCCCCTTTACCGGTAGTGGGGATCATCTTTATTTTTGAAAAGTTCCCTTGTGTGACAAAGAGATACTCCCCTTTGCGGGCAGAGAGTTGTTTTCCGGCCGTCGTCATCTCCAGGGTTCCCTCTATCACACCAATCAGTTTATAGCACGGTTCATAGATCTCATTGTAATTGATACGATCGTGTACTATATAATAAAGGGAATCTCCCGGCCGGTATATTTTCACTCTTTTCCATACTGCAAATATAGTAAAGTTTGAACTTTACAGATAAATTTAATTGGCTTTTACAGATAAAAACAGATCCGGTTCTCCTTATTAACTTTACCCCCCGGATTCTAATAGTGAGCTTATATGATAAAAATTACAGATCTGGCAGTAAACGAGAAGCTCTTTACTGCAAACTATATGTGGTCTTTTCTGGGCAACTTCCTTATTTTCTTTGTCTTTTATATGTTACTTCCGATCCTGCCTATTTATCTGGCCGACCAGTTCCAGGCAGACCGTTCCCTGATCGGGGTCATTCTGGCCTCTTATACTATTACTGCCTTGTTGATCCGTCCTTTTGCCGGTTTCCTGGTAGACTCTTTTCCCCGAAAATTATTGCTGCTTATCTGCTATGTGCTGTTTGTCGGTTTCTTCGGAGGATATCTCCTGGCTGGTACTGTATTTCTGTTTGCCATTCTGCGTGCTGCCCACGGAGTTGCTTTCGGTATGGTTACTATTTCCAGCTCTACGGTTGCCATTGATGTGATGCCGGCTTCCCGGCGGAACGAAGGAATTGGTTATTTTGCCCTCTCTGCTAATATGGCTATGGCCATTGGTCCTATGACCTCTCTTTATCTCTTTGACCTCCGGGGAAGCTATCAGGTGGTTTTCCTGACCGCTTTTATGGCTAGTATTATCGGTCTTTTTTGTGTAATGTTCATTAAAACTCCCACTTTTAAAAGGATAAAAGGGGAACCGGTATCGTGGAATCGCTTTTTTTTATTGAAAGGATTACCTGCTGCCCTGAACCTCACCCTGTTTTCCTTTTCATACGGTATTCTTACTACCTATGTAGCAGTCTATGGAACCCAGGAGGTTGGGATGGAGTCGGGGACAGGGCTCTTTTTTGTAGTGATGGCAGTAGGATTGTTTGCTGCCCGGGCACTTACTGTACGCACCATGCGGCAGGGAGCACTTAACCGGGTTATTATTACCGGCTCGATCATCATGGCAGCAGGATATATTGTTTTTATCTTCCTGAAAAATGAATTCTCTTTCTATCTGGCAGCCGTACTCCTGGGAACTGCTTACGGATATATTTTTCCGGCTTTCCAGACGATGTTCATTAATCTGGCCAGCCATAGCCAGCGGGGTACCGCCAATTCTACTTTCTACATTGCCTGGGATATGGGCATCGGTGTCGGGGTACTTATTGGCGGACAGATTGCAGATATACTGGATTATACAGCCTCCTATATAACAGACCTGGTATTGGTGTTGATAGGTATATTGCTTTTTTTTACAGTGTGGTAAGTACCCATTACCTGAAGTATAAATACCGGTAATTGCCTGCATACAGATACTATTCCGGAACAGAGGGAGAGACTCCTTCTCCCTCTGCCGGCACATGGTAAGTTGTCTTACAAAAACCAATAAATATCCGGATAGGACGACCTTTATTTCATTACAACAAAAGATCTTTCCGAAAGCCTACGGAGCTGCTCCGCTACCAGTCTGTTTTCCAGACTCAGGAAACCCGCCTGGTGATTATACTGCTGTCCTTCTTCAACTACCCATTTTACAAAGTCCAGTACCTCTTTATCTAGCTTTTGCAGGTCAGAAAGCACAAACCCAAAATGCTCTACCGGAATAACATCCAGGGTAGTCGTTTCTAGGAGTTCAATAACCTGATCCATGTTCTCAGCGTTTAAAACCTCTTTGTGCTGGCTCTTCACAGCCAGAGGAAGCAACGCTATCTCAGGATTCAGGGTACGGGACTCCACATCGAACAGGTAGTTCAAACTATTGAATGTAACTCCTTTCGTATCTTTCCTGATGGCAGAGAGCAGGAAAATATCATCCCCGGCTATCTTTTTTCCCTTCAGGTTAGCAGGCTGCAAACCAAAATAATGAGCCAGTATGATAGTCGTACCGGCACGATTATTCCGGGTATATACAGTAACATCATATTTCTCTTTGCTTTCGCTCTCTTCCAACATATCTTCTATGAAAAATATCTTCCGGAACTCTTTTTTACTGAGTCCCTTTTTACCAACCTCCGAAAGCAACGGATTCTCTTTGTGGGTAACCGGAAGCAGGGCATACCTGCCTGTATAAATAATATCTTCCCTCTTTGCCCCATTCTCCGGAGAAAACGGATGGGCGATCAGCGTAAGATCGGCCTCTCCTGCCGAATGTTCCGTAACAAAGTCGATCCCGGCCTGTAGGTTTGCACGTTTATACTCCTCTATCCAACGGTTTACAAG
>JAJPZL010000240.1 GCA_021204375.1 Bacteroides sp. | reverse complement strand
AAACTGTAAAAACGCTAAACATATGAATATACTACTTAAGCCCACAAAAGCCTATTTAAAAAAAGCTTTTTATTCAATCACCATTTAAAAATTAAAAACATGAAAAAATTCCTCCCCCCATCAGTAGCCACCCTACTAATCGCCGGCGTGATGACAACAGCATGCAGCGACAACGACAAAACAGACGGACCAGGTATCCCCAAACCAGGTGAAACCGGCGTACGGATTACCGTAGTAGACAACAGCATCGAAACCCGGGCCTACATAGGCACCGAACCCACGGAAGCCGGTGAAACCCAACTCGCATCCACCCTCTCCGTCTACGTCTACGACAAAAACGGAGCCTTCGAACACCAGGAAGCCGCCCTTCCGTTAGACCCACTCACACTGAAAACCGACATCTTCAAAGTACCCGACGGAGAAAAATACTTCTATATCTTCTCCAACGGACAAACCACGCCGGTTAGCCAGGCACAAAACATGGTAGACATGGAAACACAAAAAATCCAGGTAGACTTCGACAAAAACAGGCCCAAACCCGCTGCCGACTTCGATGCCATGGCCATTGGAACCCTCTGGCGGGGCGACCATAACGAACGCGGAAACCTACGTAACATAGAAGGAAACAAATACGGAGGAGAACCCGTACTCATCCGCCTCGAAGTAGGACGCGCCGTTGCCAAAATACGGTTGGTAGACATTCAAAAAGAAACCGTACCAGGCACCAGCCCACTCACAGGATCATTCGCCAACGCCGCCTACCGCCTGCGCAGCGTACCCGTTGAATACTACCTCGTAGGACAACTCGACGGCTCAGGCAACTATCCACCCACAACAGGCCTCCGCTATTTCAGCGCCGTACACAACATCGGCCCCGGAACATCAGGCACCCCCAGCGACAAATTCGTAGACTATTTCTGGGGACCCGATGAACTCACCCCCTCACCCACAACATACTACTATGCCATAGAAAACACAACACAAAAAATGACAAGTGAAAACGTAAACGAAGAACACCTCTTCTACGGCAACACCACCTACATCCAATTCCGGATCGAATACATCACCGGCTCCAACGAAGTATACGACCACACAGCCACTGCACCCACAACACCCCAGGCCAACGGGCTCGGAGCTAACGCAGACTTCTAGTCAGGTGTATACAACGGCGAACGGCTGATTTTCGACGGAGACCCCTCCGCCATAGCAGGTGTTACCGATGTTAAATCCTACAAAGGAGGCGTCATGTACTACAAATTCCCGGTACGCGACCCACGGGAAACCGGCACCGAACGCCAATGCTGCGTCATACGTAACCACTACTACGAAATCAACGTAAACAACATCTTCAACCTCGGTGAACCCACCGACGAAGTCGACCTCGAACTACCGATCGACGAAACCGATACCGACGTACAAATCGAAGTCAAAGTACTCGAATGGTTCAAAGTCGTACAAGGAGAAGACCTATGACAAAAGCCGCCCTGAGACAGAGCCGCTGAGATTAATAATTTGAGAAAGAGGGGCCCGGCACGCAAGTGCCGGGTAGCCCCCATAAACCGGAAAAGAACATGCAAAGGAACCTATACATACTACTCATCACAGCCATCTGCCTGGCCACCACCCCCGCAGGCTGTATCAGGCAAGACCAAAGCGACTGCCACGAAGTCTTCCTGGCCTTTGAATGCATCAACCCGGACTACCACTTCCCGGAAATCGCCAAAGAACTCGAACTCCTATTCTACGACCCCAAAGGAGAACTTGCCTACGACCTTTCCTACACAAGCAGCCAACTCGCCGCCAACAACTGGAAAGTCAACCTCACCAACGACATCCCACAACCCGGAACCTATACCGTAGTAGCCCTCGTCAACTACCACACCGGCACCCCCCTTTCCCTAAACGCCAAAACAGAGAAAGAAACATTCCTGGCCGAAATAAAATACAACAACCAACGCTGGGTAGACTACACCGTGACCGACTCCTACCACGGCACCTGCAACCTCGACTTTAAAAGAAACAACGACCGGCCCGTCCAGCACACCATGCCCCTGTCTAAACACACCAACACCATCAAACTAACCATAGAATTCACCAACCGGGAAGCAGTCACCCACCTCACCGGCTACAGCAGCTACCTTGCCGGCGAAAACGCCCGCTACAAATGGAACTACACCATACCCCCACACCCCCCCGGTCTACTACCAACCCTACAGCACCACCTGGCAAAACGGCGCAACCACCCTCGTAGACCACCACAAAACCATGCGCCTACACGCAGACGGCAACCTCAAACTCCACCTCCAGTTTGAAAGCAAAGGAACCCACTACACCCAAATACTGGACGTACCCCAACTATTAGCCCAGGTAGAAAAAAAAACGGCGTCTACCTCTACGACACCAACGAAAAACTCGAACGACACGACTACTTCGAAATAAAAATCCGCATAGGAGAAGGATACACAATCGTCACCCTCACATAGACGACTGGTTCCTCATCACAACAGGAGAAGACATGTAAACATTAAAAAACGATCCCTGTGAAAACAAAACATACCTACACCAGCCTGCTCACCATAGCGACACTCCTCGCAGCATCCTGCACGCACGACGAAATAGAAAGGCCCAACCTGCCCCCACAAGACCCACAGGTAACCTTCTCCCTCCAAATGCCACGTGCAACAACAAAAGCAATCACCGGCGCAGCCCCCGGAACCGGACTCACCGACGAAGAAGAAAGAGCCATCAACAACCTCACCCTCCTCATCTTTACGGAAACCTCCACCGGCGACATGCTATGTGAAGACGTTCTCGAAAACCTGCAACCTGCCCCCATACCCGGCACCGACAACGCCCGGTACACCGTGACAGCCACCCTGCCAAAAGGCCGCTACCACCTGATGTTCCTCGCCAACATAGCAGCCAAAATAACCGCCAACCCACCTACAGGCAAACTACTATCCGTTATTCAAACACCCTCTTACACGAAATGCAGGCCCAATGGGATATCCATGCCCACCCCGGCTTCCCCATGACAGGAGCCACCACCGAGCCCATCACAGTCACCGGCCCTTATACCCATCCCGAACCCATCATCATGCTGCGCATGCACGCACGCATTAACGTATCCGTAGCCGGCCCCGTAAAAGACAACATCAAAATAAGTTCCATCCACCTGCACAACCCCAGTAGCCGCGGACTCGTCATACCAACAGCAACCAACCTCGACACCACCGCCACCGGCTACATACGCGCCACCGCCCCCCACCCTGCCCCTGGTAAACGGAGTACGCATATACACAACTCCCGCGCCCCGAGCCACTGGGGCAGAGGGGCAGGCGGCGTGTGGGTGCAAAA
>JAJPZL010000077.1 GCA_021204375.1 Bacteroides sp. | reverse complement strand
GAAAAAACCGAAGATATGAATTTAGATAATAAACTTTTTTTGCTGGATGCTTACGCATTAATTTACCGCGCATATTATGCTTTTATCAGAAATCCAAGGATAAATTCTAAAGGCTTCAACACTTCAGCGGTATTAGGGTTCGTTAATACGCTGGAAGATGTATTAAAAAAAGAGAACCCCACCCATATTGGGATCGCTTTTGACCCTCCCGGCCCTACTTTCCGCCACGAAGCGTTTGAGGCTTACAAAGCTCACCGGGAAGAGACACCGGAGGTAATACGCCAATCGGTACCCATTATCAAAGAGATCATCAAAGCTTACCGGATCCCTGTGATCGAGGTACCGGGCTATGAAGCGGATGATGTAATTGGTACCCTGGCTACCCAGGCCGATAAACAGGGGATCTATACCTATATGATGACTCCGGATAAAGATTACGGGCAACTTGTTTCCGATCATGTCTTTATCTACCGTCCCAAATATGGAGACAAAGAGTATGAAGTGATGGGAGTCGAAAAGGTGAAAGCCAAATTTGAAATAGAGACCCCCTGTCAGGTGATCGATATTCTGGGACTGATGGGAGATAGTTCTGACAATATACCGGGATGTCCGGGGGTCGGAGAAAAGACAGCCAAGAAATTAATTGCAGAATACGAAAGTATTGAGAACCTGTTGGACAATACAGATAAGCTAAAAGGAGTCCTGAAAACTAAAATTGAGGAGAACCGGGAGACGATCCTCTTCTCTAAATTTCTGGCTACTATCAAAACGGATGTACCGGTAGAGTTGAAGATGGAAGATTGGGTACGGCAGGAGACGGATAAAGAGGCTCTTCATAAAATCTTTGAAGAGATGGAATTCCGGATGTTGATTGACCGGGTGATCCGTACGGAGGAGAAGAGTACTCCTAATAACCCTTTACAAAGCAGTCTCTTTGAAGAATTTGTGTCCGCTCCCACGGAAGAGAAAAAATATGGAAATCTCACCCGCTTAAAAGACCTGGATTACGACTATCAACTCATTGATACAGAAGAAAAAAGAGTAGAATTATTAAGAAAATTAGAGACAAATCCAATTTTAAGTCTGGATACGGAGACCACCAATACCGATCCGATCAACGCAGAATTGGTAGGAATGAGTTTCAGTGTAAAGGAAAATCAGGCTTTTTATGTTCCGGTACCTGCCGACCGGGAAGAAGCTCAAAAAATAGTTAATACCTTCAAACCTCTTTTTGAAAATGAGGAGATCTGCAAAGTAGGGCAAAATATTAAATACGATCTGTTGATCCTGCAAGACTATGGGGTCGAACTGAAAGGTTCCATGTTTGATACGATGATCGCCCATTACGTACTGCAACCGGAACTCCGGCATGGAATGGATTACCTGGCGGAAGTCTATCTCAACTATGGTACCATTCATATTGAAGAGTTGATCGGTCCCAGGGGAAAGAATCAGAAAAATATGAGGGACCTCTCTCCTGCCGATGTATACTTGTATGCCTGCGAAGATGCGGACGTAACCCTTAAATTAAAGAATATCCTGGAGAAAGAGTTGCAACAAAATGGTATAGAAGAGCTCTTCTATCAAATTGAAATGCCTTTGGTACCTGTGTTAGCCAATATTGAACGGAACGGAATAAGATTGGATACGGAGGCTCTGAAACAGACTTCGCAGGATTTGACTGCCCGCCTGCAGGAGATTGAGAACGAAGTATACCAGCTTGCCGGAGAGACCTTCAATATCGGATCTCCGAAACAGGTGGGAGAAGTATTATTTGAAAAGCTGAAAATCGTAGAAAAAGCCCGCAAAACCAAATCGGGACAATATACCACTTCCGAAGATGTGCTGGAGAGTTTAAAGGGAAAACATCCGGTAGTAGCTAAAATATTGGAATACCGGGGATTGAAAAAACTGCTGAGTACCTATGTGGATTCCCTGCCACTCTTAATTAATCCGAAGACCGGACGGATACATACCTCTTTGAACCAGACGGTGACAGCTACGGGACGATTAAGTTCCAGTAATCCCAATTTACAGAATATTCCTATCCGGGACGAGGATGGCAAAGAGATACGGAAAGCTTTTATCCCGGACGATGGAGCACTTTTCTTATCGGCCGACTATTCACAGATCGAGTTACGCATTATGGCCCACCTGAGTCAGGATAAAAATATGATCGATGACTTTCTATCCGGCCATGATATTCACGCTGCCACAGCGGCTAAAATATATAAGATAGATATAAAGGATATAACCAAAGATATACGCCGGAAAGCTAAAACAGCCAATTTTGGTATTATCTATGGTATATCCATCTTCGGATTGGCGGAACGGATGGGAGTAGACCGGAAAGAGGCGAAAGAGTTGATCGACGGTTATTTTGAAACCTATCCAGGAGTTAAAAAATATATGAATACTTCTATTGAGGAGGCCCGTAAGATGGGATATGTGGAGACTATTTACCAAAGGAAACGCTATCTGCCGGATATCAACTCCAAAAATGCAGTGGTAAGAGGTTATGCGGAACGAAATGCCATCAACGCTCCTATCCAGGGAAGCGCCGCAGATATTATTAAAGTAGCCATGATTCATATCTACAACCGCTTTGTCCGGGAAGGACTCCAGGCAAAGATGATCCTGCAGGTACACGATGAATTGAATTTCAGTGTTCCGGTAGCAGAAAAAGAGTATGTAGAACAGGTGGTTACGGAAGAGATGGAACGCGCCTACAAAATGCATGTTCCCCTCAAAACGGATTGCGGCTGGGGTAAGAACTGGTTGGAAGCGCATTAACCCGATATTTAACATAGAGAAAAAGAGGGTATTCCGGAAATAGTTCCGGGAATATCCTCTCTCTTTTTATACATTTGAATATACTACACAGAAAGTACCGGAACCTTTACACACCAGTTTATCCCCGCAATATATTTCGCATTCGCAGAAATGGATATTGCGTCCCGGTTTCATTACATAGCCGATAGCCCGGAGTTCTTCTCCCCAACTGGCTCTGAGAAAAGAGGTTTTTATCTCGGCCGAGAGTACATCTTTCTCTATCGGAGTTACTGTATAAGCAGCAAAGCCGGCCACAGTATCCATCAATGCGGCTAAAACCACTCCGTGCACTACCCCGCTATACTGTTTGTGTTCCGGTTGTAAAGGCATTCAGGCCTCTACTCTCCCCTCCTCTATTTTCAGGAATTCTACTCCCAGTTGCCTGACAAACGGATTGTTTTGGGGGCGATCTTTTATTTTGGCTTTTATCTGTTCATTCATGTTACCTCGTATTATTTTGATTATAATATAAAAACGAAAGCAAATATACGGTTTTAAAACGTCATGCTTATCCTTTAACACCATCTGTAAAAAGAGAATCTCTCTATATTAGAGAAAAATGATTAACTTTGTAC
>JAJPZL010000244.1:262-3434 GCA_021204375.1 Bacteroides sp. | reverse complement strand
ATTTATAACTTTCTCAAAGAAGGGTTGGAGGAAGAAGGCTACCACGTCACCATTGCCGCTGACAGGATAAAAGGTATTGAAAAATTCAACCGTTTTACCCCCGATCTGGTATTGTTGGATTGGATGCTTCCGGGTATGCACGGAATTGACGTCTGCAAAGAAATACGCAGGTATAACCGGGAAACACCCGTCCTGTTCCTTACGGCAAAAGATACCGTAAAGGAAACCATTGATGGTTTGCAGGCCGGAGCCAATGATTACATCAAAAAACCATTCTCTTTTGAAGAACTGCTCGAACGCATAAAGATACATTTCAGAAACAGGCTGGAAGACGAGGTGCTTACCATTGGCGATATAGCATTGAACAAATCAGCCTATCAGGTATTATATAAAAACGAGGAAATATCCCTTACCCAGCGGGAGTTTGTCCTGCTTGAATTTCTGATTCGCAACAAAGGCAAGATTTGCACACGGGACGAAATCATAAATAAAGTATGGATTATTAATTTTGAATACGACACCGGTGTGATCGATGTTTTCATAAACTCACTTCGCAAAAAGCTGCACATAGATAAAGAAAATGGAAAAATCAAAACCGTGCGCGGTGTAGGCTATATGGCAAATGAGTAAAGATATGAAAAAATTATCATTACAGAACCGGATCGCATTCAATATTATCGTATGTACTCTCGCACTTACAATTGTTTTGTGCGGAATCATTCTTCTCGTCTTTAAAGTATATACAGGAAGAATAGAGAGCGGAGCAGTCATTACGCTGACCGATGTAGAGAACTTATTTACTATCCTGCTGCGGGTGTGCGCAGTCGGTTGTTTTGTGGTGTTGATGCTACTATTCAGCATTTCGCGACGTATCGCCCGGAACAGTATAAAACCCATCCGTGAAATCATCAATACCGCCGAGGTTATTACCCACAATAACCTCAGCGCACGCATTCCCTTACCCAACCATACAGATGAATTGTACGAACTTTCAGAAACGATCAATCATCTGCTCGACAGGATTGAATATGCAGTGGAAAGAGAGCGAAATTTCACCTCTTATGCCTCCCACGAATTCCGTACTCCTCTTTCCATATTGAAAGGAACGATGGAAGTCCTTATCCGCAAACCGCGGAGCGAAGCCGAATATAAGAAACGTATCAGTATCTGCATCAAGGAAGTCGATAGGCTGAAGACATAGTAGAGCAACTATTGATCCTGACAAGGTACGAAGACAACCGACAGTCGCTCCACTATGAAACACTGCCGGTCGAATCACTCGTCAATCATTGTATAGGTCCACATTGTGATGCCATCCTTAAAAAGAGAATAGAGTGTAAAATCTCGATACAACCGGAAAATATATCTCTCCCCACCGATGAATATCTGTTTTTGACTGTATTAAATAATCTTATCTCCAATGCGGTCAAATATGCGGATGAAGGAGGACGCTTTGAGATGAAAGGGTATCAGAAAGAGTCGGAATATGTAATTGAAGTGCATAACACCGGCCGGGGTATTCCTCCCGAAGAACTGGAGCAGGTTTTTGAGAAATTCTATCGTTCCTACGCCCCCGGTAAAACAGAGATAAAAGGATTCGGATTAGGACTTGCGATCGTAAAACGATTCTGTGATTTGTTGGATATAAAAATCATCATAGAGAGTGAAATCAACCAATACACAATCGCCAAACTGATTATTCCTATATCCGGTAAAGCAAATACACCGGCGTAGCAGCCGTTCATTTCATGTAAAAAACAGATCATCCATGAATTCAAATCCGCAAAGTGCTTCCCAATGGCTGAACAAAAATATAGCCGCAGTCAGAAATATGTATCTTTCAGCATCGGTACTCACTACGTTAAGCGCAGGATGCTTTATCGTCTTTTGCTGGTACCTGTCCCTGTTTGCGGCTTTATGGCTTGATGAAGGGCGAATTTTACCCGACCTGTTGCTATACGCTGCGGCATTTCTTACAGGCAGATACATGTTAACCCTTTTTGCATCGCGGCTCAATTACAAGGCAGGAAATGTGGTCGTCTCCCGGATCAAAAGAAAACTTTATCCTGCGCTTCTCGGTAATAATAAAATAGACTCCATAGCCAGTACCCTGATGGTTACCCGGATCAACGACGATCTGAAGCCCTATTTTGCTTTTTTCATTCCCTATACGATGGCATCGGTTTTAGTGAGCGGGTTGTTGTTGGTCGTTTGTTTCTGGGTGGAAAAATGGGTAGGGATCATACTTTTGGTTTCTTTCTTAGTTATACCTTTTCTGATGAGCATTATCGGAATGGGAGCCGAAGGAATTCACCAAAAACACATCAACCTTTTTATGAAATATTCAGCCGTGTTTTACAACCGTCTTCAGGCCATTGCCGAAATTGTTAATTTAGATAATTTCAAATCCCAGTACCGGTTCCTTTCGGAAAGAAGCGATGCGCTCAATAAAGCAACTATCAAAGTGATGCGGGTTGCCATTCTGACCTCGGCATCGCTGGAACTTTTTGTAACGCTCAGCATCGCTATGGTAGCTATTTATCTGGGATTAAGCCTTCTTGGGATCATGGTAGGTCCTGACTACGGAAAGGGTTACGATTTCCGGACCGCCTTGTTCCTGCTTACGCTTGCCCCTTATTTTTTCTTTTATCTGCGGAAATTTGTAAGCGCCTATCACGACCGGAACAGGGCTTTAGCGGCAACCAGATTGCTAATGCCGTTAGTAACCGAAGAACCGGACGCTCCTTCGGTCGATACGAACGAAACACTTATTTCTTTCGGAATAGAAAAATTGAGTTTTGCCTATCCCGATTCCCCGGTGAAAGTCCTGAATAAGATCAGTTTAAAATTTCCTGCCAAAGGGTTGGTACTGGTAAAAGGTATTTCGGGTTCCGGGAAATCCACCTTACTCAAAATATGTGCGGGTAGCCTCCCTGTAGCTGACGGAACCGTGACGGTAAACGGAAAAGACAATTCCTGTTCCCGGCAGTGGCTCAATGCCAATACGTCGTATATGAACCAATTTCCTTTTATATTCGACGGAACGCTTCACTACAATGTTTTTCTCGATAAAAAGAAGAAATGCTCCGAACGTTATCCCGAATTTCTGAATAAAATACTTGATAAAAAGCAAAACGGCTAGCAGACGGAATTGAGCCATAATGGGAAACAG
>JAJPZL010000244.1:0-252 GCA_021204375.1 Bacteroides sp. | reverse complement strand
GCGGGGAGAAACAAATGGTTACACTTGCAAGGATGCTCCTGCATCCGAAGCCGGTAGCCATTCTGGATGAGCCTACGGCAAGTCTGGATGCAGATACCGTGGAGATCATTCTCTCACAAATAATTAAATTGTCCGAAGACCGATTGGTAATAGTCGCCTCGCACGAAGAAATATTCGAGTCTGTTGCCGATACAGTCGTAAACTTAAATTGGGGAGAGCAAGAGAAATAATAAATAAATTTATCATAACATC
>JAJPZL010000480.1 GCA_021204375.1 Bacteroides sp. | reverse complement strand
GCAAATGATAATGTTGGTTATAATATTAGGACTAAATTTTTACGTCCTGTTCCGGCTATGGAATATGGTTCCCCCGGTAGTAGTAGCCCGTCCCGTTTTTGTAGGGCTCGCCACTTTGGTAGTGGGAAGCTTTCTGCTGTTTTTTGTCGCAGATAGTATATTTCCGGTATGGCTTACCTTGATCACCTTTAAGATCGGAACCTCCTGGTTCTTTATTATGGTCTACCTGCTTATTCTATTTCTTCTGGGAGATATACTGCGACTTTGCGGTATAAAACAAGTAAACGAATTACTTTTTTCCAACTGGAAGTCCCTTATGGCCCTGACCGGATTATTAGGCATCCTGTTTACCGCCGGGTATATCAACTGCAATCATAAAGAACGAACCGAGATCCGTTTGAATACTTCCCGCTGGTCCACAGTTAAAACACACGTTCGTATTGTAGCTGTCAGTGACCTACACCTGGGATATGGGATCGGTCCGGACGAGTTCTCCCGTTGGATTGAAAAGATAAATGTTGAAAAGCCGGATATAGTACTTATTGCAGGAGATTTGATCGATAACTCCGTGAAGTCCCTCTATCATTACAATATGGCAGAGATGTTTAACCGGATTCACACACGCTACGGTATTTTTATGGTACCTGGTAACCATGAATATTATACCGGTATGAAGGAGAGCCTGGAATTTCTTTCGAAAACAGGAATAACCCTCCTAAGAGATTCGGCAGCCCTTACTCCGGCCGGGATCTATATAGTGGGCCGGGACGATAAGACCAATGAAAATCGTAAATCCCTGGGAGAGATAGTAGCCGGTCTTGATCCGGACTATCCGGTTATCCTGCTTGACCACCAGCCCTATCACCTCGAAGAGGCTCAGGAGAATAACATTTTTCTCCAGTTCTCCGGCCATACCCATCGCGGGCAGGTATGGCCTATTTCATGGATCACAGATAAAATATATGAAATATCGTATGGATATGGTCAAAAAGGAGATACTCATTATTATATTAGCTCCGGATTGGGTATCTGGGGAGGTAAATTTCGCATAGGTACCCGTTCAGAATATGTGGTTATTGATATAAATCCTTAAATCCTTTCGCCGGTCTTGTTCCTGTAATATCTTCTTCACATTTTTGTCACCGGGTATAAACCTTTTTGTAATCTGTTCCTGATAATTTTGCACCCAAATTGAAAACCAAGGAGAATGAAATTCAGATTACTACCGGCTTTATTATTATACGCTGCATATTCTTATAGTGCAACACCGGTTAAAGGAGTTGTAATTGACTCAAAGACAAACGAAGAGATTATTAGTGCTACCATTCTCATAAAAGAGATCCCCTCCAAAGGAACTGTAACAGGCCTTGACGGTAGTTTTGTGATCAATGACCTGGACGGAGATGTCCTGACACTCAACTGTAGTTACATTGGTTATAAAACCACAGAAGTAAAACTAAACACTCCGGGAGCAGATAAAATAACTATTCTGCTGGAACCGGCTGCCGAACTACTGGAAAAGGTGATAGTATACGGTACCAATACCGGCAGTTCCGATAATGGTGCCCGTACCCTTGAGAAGAACTCCATGAACGTTATGAACATTGTGAGTGCCCGTGCCATTGAGATCTCCCCCGATATGACTGTAGTCAATATTATTCAGCGTATTTCAGGGGTAACGGTGGAGCGCAATAACAGTGGTGACGGACAATATGCCATTCTGCGTGGTATGGATAAACGTTACAATTACACCCTGGTGAACGGGGTAAAGATCCCAAGTCCCGACAATAAGAACCGGTTTGTTCCACTCGATATTTTTCCCTCCGAACTGCTGGAGCGACTCGATGTTTCCAAAGCCCTTACAGCAGATATGGAAGGAGATGGAATAGGAAGGGCTATCAATCTGGTTATGAAAGATGCTCCTTCACGCAGGCAGCTCACAGCTAATATCTCTACCGGATATAATGCCCTTTTTTTGATCGTGATTTTCTCTCTTTCAATAAAGGAGAAATTGATAAAAAATCCCACTATGAAGTGTATGGAGAGAACTATCCTGCTCAGTCTACAGATTTCTCTTCTGCAGCGATTGCTTTAAAAACAAATAAACCAAAACCCAATCTGTTTGCCGGATTTTCCTACGGAGACCGTCTTTGGGAGAATCGTCTGGGAATTATGATTGCCGGTAGTTACCAGAATAGCTATCGGGGAAGCAACAGCCGTTATTTTGATTCCACCACTGCTACCAGTGATGCTTCTAATTTGCCGGTACTTACTAGTATGAAAGACCGTACCTATTCAGAACAGCAAACCCGGTACGGACTCCATGAAAAAATTGATTTTTCTATCAACCGGGACCATAAATTACAGTGGTATAATGCTTATATGGTCTTTGAGAATGCACGGGTTCGCGATACCCGCAATACTGACCTGAAGATTGGTTACAATCCTTCTGACGGAGATTATAATCTTTCTTTTGATACCCGTTTTCGTTATACTCATCAGGATATCTACAATACTACCTTAAAAGGATTGCACTCTTTTGTTAAAGATCGCCTGAAAATTGACTGGTCGGCAGTTTATTCAACTGCCTATAATGAAACACCAGATAACAGTACTATTTATACTGTGACTACAGTTCGGTCAGGTATCGAGAATCCGATCTCTGTTACTACACTTGGAAGTGCCGAACGGCGTTGAGAGCATAACTCTGATAAGAACCGGACCGGTTATCTTAATCTAAAATACAGGTTAAGTCTGGGAGATATATCTGCTGATCTTTTCGCCGGAGGAATGTATCGTACCAAAAACCGTACTAATTTTTTTAATCAGTATGATTTCCGTCCTTATGATGAGACAAAACCGGAAGGAAGTCAGAATAATCTGATTAAAGGAACAGATTAGGATAACTATACGGATATTAAATTTACTGTATATAATCCATATGGTGCAGTAGGAAATCCGCTTAATTACGATGCTACTGAAGATATCGGTGCAAGTTATATCCAGGGATTATTCAATTATAAAAAATGGCAGGCTGTAGTAGGCCTACGCGCCGAACATACTTCGCAGGGATACGATCTTAAGCATCCTATTGAAGATGTACAGAATGCAGGCCAGCAGAAGTATACCGACTATCTTCCCGGTTTTCATCTCAAGTATGCACTCAGTGCAAATACTAATCTGCGGACTTCTTATTATAAATCCATCAATCGTCCTGGCTTTTTTGAAATCGTACCTTACCGCATTATCAATGAAGATTTTGTAGAACGGGGAAATCCTGATCTCAAACATACGGTAGCTCACAGTTTTGATCTGCGTTATGAATATTTTCCCCGTGCTTCCGAGCAGATCATGGCAGGATTCTTCTATAAAAAAATAAAAGATCCTATAGAGTTTGGTATGGTAACAGAAGTAAAGTGTACTTTTTATATGCATAA
>JAJPZL010000106.1 GCA_021204375.1 Bacteroides sp. | reverse complement strand
AAGGACTGCACCCGGAGGCTTTTCAGGTGAAAGTAACCCACAACCCACGGCGGGAGAAGTCCATTATGGAGGCCCTGACCTGGAATTTTACAGCACATCTGGATCCGATGATGCGATTTATGGATGCCTTCGGAACGTATGATATGGAAGAGATCATTAATCAGAACTAAGCTCCTTTATTAATTTTATAATTTATATAATATGAAAGATTCATTTAATTGAAAAAGGAATCCGGAAGTGAGTAAAATGCTTTGTCTTCTGCTGGTGCTTTTTGTTTTTTCGACCACACTGTTTTCACAGACTATCTCAGTATCGGGAGTGGTCAAGGATGTAAATGGAGAGATGCTTCCGGGCGTCAATGTCGTAGAAAAAGAGATGTCTAATGGTACTCTTACAGATGTAAATGGTAAATTCACGTTAACCGTGTCGGGAGCAAATTCCATTCTTTCTATTTCGTTCATAGGCTTTACTACCAAAGAACTAAGAGTGGGACAAAATAGATTTTTCACTATAGAGTTATCGGAGGACACACAGCTTATTGATGAAGTGGTGGTGGTTGGATATGCTGTTCAAAAGAAAGCAACTGTAGCAGCCGCAGTGAGTTCAGTGAATAACAGCGACCTGATACGTTCCACATCAACCACTACTGCCGGTGCCCTGGTAGGTAAAGTTTCGGGCATAGCAGCCCGCCAGGAATCTGGTACACCCGGTTCGGCAACCACTATTCAAATCCGCAACATAGGAACTCCTCTGTATGTAATAGACGGGATTATGAAAGATGAAAGTGCTTTCAATAGTCTTGATATGCATGATATTGAAAATATTTCCATACTGAAGGATGGAGCTGCTGCTATTTATGGTGTAAAAGCTGCTAACGGTGTTATATTGGTAACTACAAAGACCGAAAAAAAGACCAGAAAGTACAGGTAAGTGTCAACGCTTACATGGGGTGGCAACAGTGGACTAAATATCCCGAATTACTAAGCGCTTACGATTGGAAATGGGGTAATTATATGAAATCGGTTAATGATGGGAACCTTGTTGATCCCGACCAGATAGCAAATGCCAGGGAAGACCTGGAGAAATAAAAAATTAGTTACTATAATCCTGAAACAGGGGAAAACTACCGCGGATTTAACTGGAAAGATCATTTTGTAAGCAATGCAGCCCCACAATATTATGTGAATGCAAATATTAGTGGGGGTAGCGAAAGAATGGACTACTATATATCCGTAGGACATATCGACCAGGACGCTGTATTCAAAGATTATAACTACAACCGGACAAACCTGCAGGCCAATTTCAATATGAATATTACTGATAAGTTCAGGATCGGTTTTCAAACCATCGGTAAAGTTGAGCAAAATGTGAATCCGGCTTTGCCCGGAGAAGACGATTATCATCAGATGCGCTCCTCCGTATTCAATCTCATTCCCACTATGCGCCCTTACGCCAATGATAACCCTGATTATCTAAATTATATTTATCCGGCCCATGATGCAGCACATAATATGGCAGCCTCTACAATAGACAACGCCGGGAAGTATTCTAAAACGTGGCGTACTGTTCAAACCAGTATGAATCTTGAATATATAACCCCTTTAAAAGGCTTAACAGCTAAGGGGCTTTTATCCTACTATTTTGCCAATTGTAAGGTGGACAACTGGGAAAAGTCCTGGAATGAATATACGTATGATCATGAAACACAAGAATATAACATAGCCTATACAAAGCCTAATACCTATCTGGGAAAACTTCGTGAAGATAAAGAAGAGATCAACGGACAGTTTACTTTAAACTATAATAACACTTTTGTAAGAGACCATCAGGTTACGGCTGTTGCAGGATTTGAATTCTATAAAGAAGCGTGGAGTAGTATCAACACATGGCAAAGTCCGGTTGAGAACTCATTTGTTCATATGATAGGTACCAATGCAAACAACTATGCTCTTGATGAAGCCCGCAACTTCACAACCGCAAGTTTCATTTTCCGGGCTGGTTACGCCTATAAACAGAAATATATTATCGATTTTGCCGGACGCTATGATTCCTCCTGGCGTTTCCGGAAAGGTGACCAATGGGGATTCTTCCCTTCTGTTTCGGCCGCATGGCGGATATCCGAGGAAAACTTTTTCCAGACTTCTCTGATGAGTTCATGGTTCTCCAGTCTGAAGTTAAGAGCCTCGTATGGCGAAATGGGGGATGATATGGCCACCTCATTCAATGATCGTTATCCCGATTTTGCCTATATGCCAGGATACAATTTCAAGCAGGGCGGGGCTATAATTACCTCCAATCCATTATCCGGTAGCGGTGAGGCATTTGTAAATGGAAGCAGATCGACAGGGATTCCCATAACCGGTTTAACATGGATGAAAACTTCTATATTGAATGTGGAAGTTGATCTTGATTTTTTGAGGGACCGGTTGAGGGTTGAGGTCGATCTATTTCAAAGAAAAAGAAGCGGAATTCCTGCCCGACCCGACGATTTAGTCTTCCCACAGGAGAGCGGTATAAGTGCTCAATATCAAAATCTGAATTCCGATAAGATCGTCGGTATCAACGGTTCGGTGAGATGGAATGATAAGATCAATGATCTTAATTATTTCGTAGGAATTAATGCTACACTGGCACGCCAGAAGACACTGAAATCGTATGGTGAGACATTCTTTAACGCATGGGACCGCTACAGATGGTCCTCCGGTAACCGTTGGTCCAATGTGATGAGCAATACCGCGGTCTGGATGCTTGAAACTATCGGGGTTTTCCAAACTCAGGAAGAGATAGACAATTATCCGGTTAACATTGACGGACATAATAACAGTTCATTATTACCGGGTGATCCTATCTTCAAAGATGTAAATGGCGATGGTATTATTAATGACTTCGATAAGCGTCCGCTGGGATTTGCTTCCACAGATTACGAATGGGATTCATCTAAAGGTAACAAGCAACCTTTGTTGTCAATGGGTATTAATATGGGGTTTGAATGGAAAGGCATTGATATGGCTGCGGATTTTGCCGGGGGATTTATGAATACATTTGTTGCTGAATGGCATGTAAGGTATGGAATTGGGTCCGACCAAAGCGGGTATGCCAATCAGGTGATGAAGGCCTGGAGACACGAAGATATTTTTGACCCGACCTCTCCCTGGATACCCGGAAAATTCCCGGCTATCAGAACCGAAGGAAATATGCCTTCAACCTACCAGTGGAATGACTATTATACCAAAGAGATTAACTATTTACGTTTACGCAATCTCGTTGTAGGTTATACATTACCGAAAAAACTTACCAGAAAAGCTATGATCGAAAAACTAAGAATCTATTTTGAAGGTAGTAATCTTTTATGTTGGGATAGTTTAGGTGATTATGGTTTTGATCCCGAAATATCTACAGTCAGTGGTTTTGACTATCCGCAACACCGCATCTATACTATTT
>JAJPZL010000065.1 GCA_021204375.1 Bacteroides sp. | reverse complement strand
CTTACAAAGATACTTTTTTTTGTAGTAAACATCCTATGCATGGTATAGATTTTATCACTTGTTTATTCCAATGATCGGAAATACCTCCTCTTTTAGTAATAATAAGATCCGGTTGGCTACTTTCAGTAGATTTTATTTCTATACCCGGGGTTTGCAACCCCGGGCTATTGCTATATCCCCTCCGGGGATTATTTTTCTTATATTTCGTATCCTTCTATATCCCTACGGAGGATTATTTGCTTACAGTTTGTAAATTTCCGTATCTTTCCGGATGTTTCATTTTAGTTATTATACCGTCTCAATATACAGTAAGGGTACTCTATCTTTATTTACTTTGAATCTCTATTACATAAGGTTGGTCAATCCCCTCTATTTCAAGACTAATTTTTATTGTTCCCTGATTTCGGGTAGCACCCACAATTACCAATGCTTTACCAAAATAAGTTTTCAGTGTATTTCCGGCAAAAGATCATTCGCGGCGCAGGTCTCCATTATCAATTCCCATAAAACGACCTTCACCCGTTACGGTAGCGGTGATCAATCGGTCATCAGTCTGTACCGGGATCCCTTCCGCATCAAACAATTCAATCACAAGGTGGGAAATATCCTGTCCATCCGCCTGTATCTCTGTCCGGTCGGCACTTACTACTGCATACTCTGTATTACCGGAAGTTCAGATCTCATAATAGGCAACTTCTTCTTTTCCGTTATATCCTTTGGCTGAAAGTTTTCCGGGTGTATAAGGTAGGTTCCAGATAATGGTGTTGTTGGTAAAGTCAGCCGTTCTTTGATGCCCCATCGATTTATCATCTAAGAATAGTTCCACACTTTCATAATTTGTTGTGGTATGGATCTGCATCATCAGTCCTATGTAATTAGCCGGAAAATTCCAGTGAGCCGCAATCTTGGGCCATTGCCACAGGTCTCTTCCATGATCAATATCCAGACCCTGATCGGCTACTGCGATACGGACGATTGGTTCCGGATTCCACATCGCACGGTGGTAGGCAGCACGCGGCTTTTCAAAAGTGCAGAGGTCGAAAAGTCCGTTCGGCCATCCCTTGCTTGGCCAGGCAGCAGCTTCTCCCAGGTAATCCACACCCGACCAGATAAAACCTCCGGCAATAAAATCATGGGCGGCTACCACGTTCCAGGGATTGTAAGGTGTATAACTACGGATGCGTCCTTCTTCACCACTGTAATAGGGAAGCTCTTCTGATACCAGAAATTTGAGTTCGGGATTATTTTTATGATCGGTCAGCATCCTGGCTTCCAGATAATTGTAACCAATGACATCGGCTACAGCGGAGAAACGTCCGTTATATCCGTTCTGGGCTGCCAGGGTGGCGGGGCGTGTCGGATCCAGCCGGTGTACAAAATCCTGTAACAGAGTAGCGCATTCTATACCCTCATCATCGCTGTTCCAGGCCTCCTGTACCTCATTTCCAAAACTCCACAGGATAATACTGGGGTGATTCCTGTCGCGGATCAACATATTTTCCAGATCTTTTTCCCACCATTCGTCGAAATATTTTTCATAATAGCCTGATTTCCACTTATCAAATGCTTCATCAATCACTACAAAACCCATCCGGTCGCATAAATCCAGGAATTCGGGTGATGGTGGATTGTGAGCACTGCGGATGGCATTGCATCCATACTCTTTCAGGATCTCCAACCTTCGTTCATAAAAGCGTTCCGGTACTGCTATTCCCAGACTGCCTGCATCGTGATGCAGACACATTCCATGTAATTTAATAGGTCTGCCGTTCAGGAAAAATCCTTTCCGGCTATCAAATTCAAAGGTACATACTCCGAATGAAGTCTGGTAATTATCTACTGTTCTTCTGCCTGCTTTTACTACAGTCTCCAGGGTATAGAGATGGGGAGAATCTATATCCCATAACAGCGGATTAGAAAGAGTCAGGTTCTGGGTAATATCCTGTTTCTCTCCGGCTGTCAGCGATATGCCGGTTTCAGTAGATTGAGCCACCCGTTTACCTGCACTATTTACTATATACTGAAGAAGCGTAACACTTTACGGCTGCTCTGAGTAGTTTTCAAGGGTGGTGACAATCTACACATCCGCTTGTGAGTTGTTGACGGAAGGAGTAGTCACATAGGTTCCCCAGGTAGTAACGTGTATCGGCTCGGTTACCTCTAACCAGACATGACGGTAGATACCGGATCCGGCATACCACCGAGCGGTTCCATTGGTCTGGTGGTCTACCCGTACAGCTATAATATTTTTACCGCCGTAGTTAAGATGGGAAGTAAGATCATATTCAAAAGCAACAAAACCATAAGGGCGGAAGCCTAAATGGATCCCATTGATATACACATCGCTCTGGTGGAATACGCCATCAAAAAGAATTGTGACCTTCTTACCCCGGTAAGAATCCGGAACCTGAAAGGTCTTGCGGTACCAGCCGATTCCACCGGGTATAAAACCGGGAGAGCCTCCTACTTTAGGATCAAATTCCAGTTTGATACTCCAGTCATGCGGTACCTGAATATCTTCCCAGGATGCATCGTTATAAGCCGGGCTTTTGGCCTCTGCTATATCCTGCAATCGGAATTTCCAGTCAAAGTCAAATTTCTCTTTGATGCGTCCCCCGGAAGCATACAAAGTAACGGTTGAAAAAAGGAGGGTACAAAGAATAATGAATCTGCTCTGTTTTTTATGGTGGTTCTATTTTGTTAATACATGCTTGTAAGATTACTCTATGTTCCTGGCAAACTTACAGAGATTTTCCTGAAAATGTTTATACAGATGTTACAGATATTATCCTGTATGTTACAAATGCAAAGAGGCCCGTACCTGTATGAGTGGTACGAACCTCTTTTATAGAAATTATAAGGATTCAGTTGAAGGGGTCAGGATTTTACTTCGCAGATAAAAGGTGCTTCTGCCTGTTTAACATCCGGGTCCTCATTCAGTCTGGCCACCCACTCTTCCTATCTCTCTTCAGGAGCCTTAAAGAGGATAGTGGGTTTGGAACCTTCCCGATTAATAAGCCCCAGTTTTTCTTTCATCTCGATCCATTCCTGTTGATATGCTTTATTGTCCATTTGCACAAAGCTGAAAGTAACTACTTCGGCAGAGTGGAATTTTATATACTCTATAAACTCTTTTTCGGAGAGCTCCTGTTCCCACTTTGCCAGGATAGATCGGGTATAATATTCCCCTGCGTATCAAGAGCCATATCCACATACATGCATATGAACTCTATATCGGTCTCGTCAATAATACGGAAAGCTTCTGTTTCCGAAACATTGCATTGAGTTTCGATCACCCCTTTTCCCGTGTGTACAGGCAGGGCCGGTTCTTCGTTTTTGGAACATGCTGTAAACAGCAAAATCACCAGAGACAGGGATAGGTTAATGGTTCTCATTGTTGGTTTGCATTATATTTATTACGGTTATTCTATTATAAAATGCAGGTAGG
>JAJPZL010000107.1 GCA_021204375.1 Bacteroides sp. | reverse complement strand
GTATTAAGTATGTTACTGGCTACCTCAGCACTGCTGGTAGTAAGTAGTTGTAGTGACGATAACAACGAAGAACCCGAGCCTAATCCGGGTATAGATGACGAGATTACTGTAGACGGTGTGATCAATCCCACCGGAGAACAGGATTTCCACATCACCCAGGATTACCATATAACCAAAGGAACCTACCTGATGAAAGGCTGGTGCTATGTAGAAGAGGGATATACCCTGACTATTGATGCAGGAACCATTATCAAAGGAGATAAAGATACCAAAGCTGCCCTGATCATCAAACCGGGAGGAAAAGCCATTATTCAGGGAACCAAAGAAGAACCTATTATCTTCACCTCTGCCCAGGAACCCGGCAGCAGACTTCCCAGAGACTGGGGTGGACTTATTATCTGCGGTAAAGCCAGGAACAACAGTGGTACTATGCCTATTGAGGGCGGTCCGGATGTAACACACGGAGGAGACGATGACGATGATAATTCAGGTATCTATAGCTATATCCGGGTAGAGTTCGCAGGCTATCCGTTCCGCACAGATGAAGAGATCAATGGTATTACTTTTGGTTCTGTCGGATGCGGTACACAGGTAGACCACCTACAGGTATCTTACTGTAATGACGACTCTTTCGAATGGTTCGGTGGCTCTGTAAACTGTAAATACCTGGTATCTTACCACAGCTGGGACGATGAGTTCGATACGGACTATGGATTCAGTAGAAAACTGCAATTCCTTCTTTCGGTACGTCACCCCAAAATTGTCGATACCTCTCTGAGCAACGGTTTTGAAAGTGATAACAACTCTGATGGAAGTACCGCTACTCCCTATACATCACCCGTATTCAGCAATGTAACATTTATCGGTCCTATCGGGCAGGATGATGACTTTACCAATACTACTCAGTATATTGACGGAGGCGATCTCAACCCGAACAATGGTTCAAAACTGGGAACATTTCAGGCAGCTATGCAGATACGCCGTAATTTGCGCATGAGTTGTTTCAACTCTGTAGCCACCAGATATTCGGTCGGTCTGATCCTGGATAATGACAAAGGAACCACCCAGACCTGGGCAACCAACGGAGATCTGAAACTCAATAATATCCTGTTTGCCCAGATGACAATTACCGGATCAGATATTAACAAAAGCTGGGAAGATGCCTGGTCGGAAGATGGAAAAACATCCGATCCTTCACGCTCCTCTTTCTCTACCCAGTTCTTCCTTGCTCAGGAAGGCAATGCTTACTACGAATCCATCAGCGACCTGATGCTCGCTCAGCCTAACAGCCTGCTTACCGGTGCCAATTACGGGCCTCTCAGAGCGAAAGCTCGCTGCTAAACAAAACAGCAGCCGAACTCTTTACTGACGAACTCCTGAGTAACTCTTTCTTTGAAAAAGTGAATTATATCGGAGCCTTTAAAAGTGATTCTGCCGCCGATGACTGGACAGCGGGCTGGTGCAACTTCGATCCTCAGAATACCGTTTATTAAGATATCCGTTCGTTCTTCAATTTGTGACCGGTTTCCCACAGCCTCTGGCGGGGAGACCGGTTTTTTATTATTTTTTCGTACCTTCGCAACTCATCAACCGATCCATGACCGATGCCAAACAGGAAAGAACTCCCTCCCTCTCTAAGCAGATACACTCCTGCCGATTATTACGATACTTTTGAAAATAAGCTCCATAGCCCCGTTCCGCCCCGACCGGCAGAGTTACTCCAAACCATTTTCACCACTTATCCTAAATGGGTAGGATCTCTTTTTAAACTTCGCAATTACTTAGTTAAACCTTTCGGCTTGCAGGGAGGAAAATTTACGACCGAACACTTCAACCGGATGATCCGCAAACAGGATGAGAAAGAAGTAATAGAAGAAATGAACGACAAACACATGCTCTTTGCCCTGCACCTCACCATTACTCCTGCTCAGCAAAAGAACTCTTACACCGTACAAATGGGTACTGTGGTGCACTTCCATAATTTTATTGGAAGAATCTATTTCCGCCTTATTGCTCCCTTCCATCGCCTCCTTGTTCCGTCCATGCTAAAACATGCCCTGAAAGAGATAGAAAAAGGAACTGAAAAAAGTGCCCCGGCAACCTCCTGAGAAGAATACCGGGACACGGAGTGTCAACTCTATATTTCCTGCTGTTTGCAGGAATCTCTTTAGTTAATTCTCTTTATTACAGGCCAGCGCACGGAAATCAGCTCCCGAAGGATTCTAGAATACCAGCAATCCGAATTCAGGCATAATAGCCAGGATATGATCAAATACATCTGCCTGAACCCCTTCGTAAACAACCCACGCCGTATTGGCGGTAAAAAAGTAGAGTTCCATCGGTATCTCCTCACCTGTAGGCTGTAACTGTCGTACCATAGTCATCATACTGTGATTGACCGCAGGATGCGTTTTCAGGTAGGTTGTTAAATAAGAACGGAATACCCCCAGGTTAGTTTGTCGCCGTCCGTTCACCAATACCGAATTATCAATACTATGTTCCTGATTATATTGTCTGATAACCTCTTCTGTTTCCTCCACATAATCACGTAGTAAATGGATCTTCCGGTACTTCTCCAGCATCTCCGGTGTGCAGAACTTTACACTGTTCATATCAATATTGATGGAACGCTTTACCCGCCGGCCACCGGAGTCAAACATACCCTGCCAGTTCTGGAAAGAATCACTGACCAGCAGATAAGGCGGGATAGTAGTAATGGTCTTATCCCAGTTCTGTACTTTGACCGTATTCAGGGTAACCTCTGTAACCATACCATCCGTATTATACTTCGGCATGGTGATACAGTCGCCCGGTTTTAACATCTTATTGGTAGAGAGCAAAATACCCGAAACAAACCCCATAATGGTATCCTTAAAGACCAGCATCAGGATAGCTGCCGAAGCACTCAGCCCGGTAAGAAGGGCCGTAGGGTTCTTTCCCAGCAACGTACTGATAATAACAATCCCCCCCCGATAAAGAAGAGCAATACCTGGGCCGTTTGCTGAATCCCTTTGAGGGGATGACTTTTATAGGCCTCCTTTTCACTATATACATGGTAGATAGCCGTAATAAGCAGACTAAGAAAACGCAATACAGTAGCAATAATATACACCATACAAAGCCGGTATATATACCGGATCGTATCCTCCTGATGCCGGAAGATGATCGGGATCATCAGATAGATAATGATCGGAGCGATCAACCGGGCCGCACTTCCTACCACTTTTTTATCAAAAATAATATCATCCCAGGTCACTTTGGTCTTAGTCACGATCTTATGGACCATATTTACAATAAAAAGCCGGCATACCGCATCAATACAGAGTGCGATCCCTATTACCAATCCAAGCACAAGATATTGATCCAGTAAATCGGCTGTGCTCTGGTTTACCCCCATAGAAACAAGTGTATCATTTACCCACTTTACTATATTCTGTACCATATATACC
>JAJPZL010000407.1 GCA_021204375.1 Bacteroides sp. | reverse complement strand
ATTACCTACGGGCGTTACCTGTGGTGTAATGGTATCTAAGTCAATGATAATGGTACCCAGTTCACGGGTACGGGTATTCATATAGCCGTCCTCAAAGGTTCCGCCCAGACTGCTTGGTTTTCCGTTCTTTCCCACACGGGCTACATAGTATTTAGAAGGATCGGGAATAGCCGGACGGAGAACTGCCAGCCTCAGACTGCACCAGTCATGCAGCGGGATCGTCTCATCGTGTACCTGATAGGTATACGACATGCGTGCCGTATCAGCTACGATCCGGAAATTGAGGGCCTGGTCTTCGTACACGACCCCTTTGGGAAGTATCAGTTCGAGTCCGGGAGCGTGTATCAGGTTCACCCGGTCCCATTTCAGGTAATAACGGGGATTGTAGGATAACGGGAGGATCTCTTCTTCTTTTCCCTGTACCCGGAAGGTGTAACGCGACTGGTTCCCGTAGAGGTCTTCCAGAATATATTCAAACTGGTACTCGCGCTCTTCATCAATGGTAAAAACTCCCCGGTTATCATTTCCAGGCCTGAGCATCCGGAGTTTATTACCGGGATCTTTGTAGGATTTCATATAGGTACCCCCTATGGTCCAGGAGTAGATCATCCGGTCTTCGTAGGCAGAAAAACGGTCTACGGTACTGTTGAACAGCTCTTCTCCGTTGGCCAGCAGGGTAACAGACCGCACCCCATACCGGTTGCGGGTACCATCCATATAGTCATAGGCACGAATGGCAAATCCTATTTCGCCCCAGACTTCGGGCATGTTCTTACTACCGGGAGTAAAGGTTACCCGGTTAGTTTTTCCTTCAACCAATCCTTTTCCGGGTTGGGGAACGATCATAATGCTCTCTGCCCGGGGAGGGAGGGTATCCTTTATTTTATCCATAAAGAACGGCAGGGGGTCGACCCGGTCGTCCGTCTCGTTCTTAAAGAGGTCTAAGTGGAGGTGGGGGCCAAAAGAGTAGCCTGTATTACCGCTCCAGGCCACCTGCTCACCGGCCTTTACCCGGTACTGTGTAGAATCGGGAACAATGGAGAGTTCGTAGGTTTCATGTTCATACTGATAGGCTTCTACTACTTCTTTAACGGGAGAAACAAACCCGGAAAGGTGGCGGTAGATGGAAGAGTATCCGTTATCGTACCGGATATGGAGCATATATCCCGACCCGTGGGTCACCTGGATGCGGGAGATATATCCGTCGGCTATGGCAAATGTCTTTTTACCGGAAACTCCTTCGGACCTGAAATCGATCCCTCCGTGAAAATGGTTGGTACGGAGCTCACCGAAATTACCGCTGAGGGTAAGGTCGAAATCAAAGGGAGGTACGAACCGGGCGGGGGTTCCCTCCTGGGCGAAGAGACCGGAAAGAAGCGAAAAAGTGAATAAAAGTGTATAGAAATATTTTTTCATTGTATGCTGAACTTGTTGGGTGCCAGATGCAAATATACGGGAATATCTTTAAATAACAAAAAGTGTCATTTTCTTAATTTTAAGTAAAATATAGGTAAATCCCTACTGATGGTTAGGGATATTTCCGACCGTATGAGAAATCCTTCCGTTACTTTTGTGATAAACAAAACGACAACGGCTATGAAAAAGAGAATGTACATGGTATATATCGGCCTTGTATCGGTATGTACTCTTTTTGCAAAATGGCAGGACCTGAGCCACGAAATGAATATTGAAGGGGTCATGACAAAAGCTTACCATCCAATCGCTGCCGGCACACCGGTAATACTGGAAAAGGTGATCAAACTTAACACAAAGACAGAAACTTTACCTGAGATTAACATGGTATTACGTATTGACGGATCGCCGATACCGGTTCCGCTCTCGCAGGCACGCTATATTGAGTTCAGCCCGAAAAATGCGGAAGAGTACTGGCAGTGTGCTTACCTGAAGAACGATATGTATAAGTATTACCGGTCTAAAGGATATAACCGCGGGGTACGCCAGGAACTGATCGAAGATTCGCAGGAGTATCTGAAAGAACTAGCCCAGACAGGGCTTGTGTATGAAGATGAGTTTATCCAGGATTTTGCCCGGAGTATCTTTGTGGGAATGACCCCGAAAAGATTACCGAACGAACGGCCGGAAACCTTCTCCGTCAAGGTGATCAAATCGCCGGCACCGGATAGCTATATGCTACCGGGATGGACGTTGCTCCTCACTACCGGGTTATTCTCAACGCTGGATTCGGAAGAGGAGCTGAAAGCGTTGGTGGCTTCGGAGATAGGACATTTTGTACTGGACCATGCGGTGCAGAATGTAATGAAGGCAGAGACACGGGCACGCAGGAGTGAATTCTGGGGAGCAGTGGCTGCGGCAGCGGTAGAGGCAACCGAGATCTACCTGATCGAGAACCATAAAATTATGTTCCGGGACTCACCACTTTAGGGGCTACTGTAGTGGCTGTTATGGTGAATGAGAAGATCGCAAGGCGCATGGGAATGGTATATACCCCGAAACAGCAGAAGAGAGCCGATCAGTTAGCAGAGGATTTTCTCAGCTACCAGAATATTCCTTCAGGAGCCCTTCACTCAGCCCTGAGTAAAATAAAGGATTACTATGTGGGGAACCGGGATTATCTGGCACTGAGCAGGGGAGGAAATTTTGAAGACCTGGATAAACGGATCAGCCGGGCTATGCCTCCCGAAAAAGAGTTCTATAACCGGAATTTCTCCAAATTTATGTCGGGGGTAACTACCTTTAATGCCATTATACAGGTGAACAGCGAAAAGTTCGCGGAAGCTACCCGGTTAGTGAATAAAAATATAGAGCAAAACTTTGCAACCTAGGAAGATTACTTAGTACTAGCACAGGCTAATATGGGGCTTTACAGCGATGATGAGTCAAATATGCAAACCCTGGAATTACTGGAAAAAGCGAAACAGATGTGTGAGGTACCTGTGATGAGTGCCATTAAACAGGAGGCGTTGCTGATGCTCCGGATGAATAAACAGGTATAGGCCACTGCGATATTAAGGAATTACCTGGAGCTTCTGGACGAGGCGAAACAAAATTGTATTAGTTCGAATGAAGGTGACTGGATTGTAGGAGAGATTAACTGGACCACTAAACTTTTAAACAGGATAACTTTATTTTAACAACACAATCAGACTTAACTAAACGTATATCAATTGTGTGATTTGTGCGGGGATATGGTGCAGGAACAGCATATTCCCGCTTTTCTTTACCCATATCCAGCCTATAGAAAGATCCTGGGAGTACCGGGAACTTCCTGACTTCCTCCTGTAAAAAAGGAGTATAGAATAACCAGGGGGTTGTTCCTTTTTTAATATATTTGTGAGCAAAAAGATAGGGTATCCCAATTACGGAATGAATGGAGAAATAGGGAGATGCTTATAAGGATACCTGATAAACTATTGAAATTTATCCCAAAGAGATTGCTAACCGAACAAGTACCGGACAAGTAACCGAACAACTTA
>JAJPZL010000228.1 GCA_021204375.1 Bacteroides sp. | reverse complement strand
AATCATATCAATCAGACAGATGAAAGAATTCATAAAATATACGTTGGCCACTATCACCGGGATCATAATTTCCGGAATTATTCTCCTTTTTTTTCTTACCATTTTTCTCGCAGCCCTCCTCTCCTCTTCCGGTGGAGAAGTATCGGTCAAAGAGAACTCCGTGATGGTACTCAAACTCGACGGAAGCCTCAAAGAGCGTACCGAAGAGAATCCGATCCGGGAATTTCTCTATAATGAAACCCCTTCCATCGGACTGGAAGACATTCTTACCGCTATCCGCAGGGCCGCAGCGAACGATAAGATCAAAGGGATCTATATACAGGCAGAAAATGCAGGAGCCGCCTTTGCTTCCATCCAGGAAATCCGCAGTGCTTTGCTAGAATTTAAGGAAACTGGTAAATTTATTGTATCTTACTCAGATGCCTATCCGCAAAGTCTCTATTACCTTTGTACGGTAGCGGATGACGTTTTACTCAACCCACGGGGCTCCGTAGAGTGGAGAGGACTTTCTGCCAATACGACCTTTTACAAAGAATTACTGGAAAAGATCGGTATAGAGATGCAAATATTTAAAATAGGTTCCTACAAATCAGCCGTAGAGCCTTTTACCTCTACTCACATGAGTCCGGAAAACCGAGAGCAGCTGACTGCCTATACCACCTCTATCTGGAACCAGGTCCTGGAGAAGACCTCCCTGGCCCGCCATATACCGACAGATACTCTTAACTACCTGGCAAACCGGATTATCCTGTTTGACAAAGCCGAAGAGAGCCTCTATACCGGGCTGGTAGATCAGCTTATATACAAAGATAATGTAAGGGACTACCTGAAAGAAAAACTGGGTATACCCGCGAGCAATAAGTTAAACCTGGTAACCGCCGGGGATATTGCCTCAGCCAAACCGGCTGTTCCAACAGGAAAGAGTCCGGACAAGATAGCTCTCTATTACGCTTACGGAGAGATTGACGGGATCACCACCTCTCCCCGGGAAGAGGGGATCAACTCCGACAAAGTAGTACGCGACCTGCGTAAACTACGCGAAGACAAGAACATAAAAGCCGTTGTACTCCGGATCAATTCGCTGGGTGGAAGTGCCTTTGGTTCCGAACAGATATGGAAAGCCGTAGAAGAGCTGAAAAAAAGTAAACCCGTCGTCGTATCCATGGGCGATTATGCCGCTTCCGGAGGTTACTATATAGCCTGCAATGCCGATTATATTGTGGCCCAACCCACTACACTGACAGGCTCGATCGGGATTTACGGACTATTCCCCAACGCAGAAAAGTTACTCGATAAAATAGGAGTTCAGACAGAAAGTGTAAAGACAAATCCCGAAGCCGATATAGGGAACCTGACCCGTCCGTTAACCACTTTTGAAAAAGAGCGTTTCCAGCAAAGTGTCAACGACGGATACGACCTCTTCCTGACCCGCTGTGCCGAAGGAAGAGGCATGAGCAAAGAAGAGATGGAGCAGTTTGCCCAGGGAAGAGTCTGGACAGGCAGCATGGCCAAAGAACTCGGGCTGGTAGATTATCTGGGTGGCTTCCGGAAAGCTATAGCTATAGCTGACTCCAGAGCCGGAGTAGAGAATTATAGCTTGCAATCCTATCCCGATAAAAAAGATTTTATCAGTTCCCTGTTGGAAAGCAGCACAACCGATTATCTCCATACCCCGTTAAAAAGCGGATCATTGGGTCGAATTTACCAGGCTTTACAAACAGTAGAGAGTTTCAGGATCACCGACCCGCTGCAGGCTCGTTTACCTTTTGAGATCACTCTTCATTAAAACCATTCATGGAAAATAGCCTTATTAACATTCACAAGAGTTTACGCCCCCTCTCCTGGCTCTACGGAGCAGGTATATGGATACGAAATAGTTTCTTTGACTGGGGTATCCTATCCTCGCAAAGTTTTCCGGCTCCCGTTATATGCATTGGCAACATTACCGTAGGAGGAACCGGAAAAACCCCCCATACCGAATACCTGATCCGTCTGCTCTCCGAAAAGTACAAAGTAGCCGTACTCAGCAGAGGTTATAAACGTAGATCCAAAGGCTTCCACCTGGCAAACGGGCAGACTCCCGAAAAGCTTATCGGGGACGAACCCTGGCAAATGAAACAAAAATTCCCGGATATCTTTGTTGCTGTAGACGCAAACCGCAGGCACGGGATCAAAAAACTCCTTTCCCAAACTGAGCCGGAAGCAGAAGTCATTCTACTGGATGATGCCTATCAGCATCGCTATGTCCAGGCAGGTATCAATATTCTGCTGACCGACTATAACCGGCTGATCTGCGACGATGAACTCCTTCCCGCCGGAAGGCTCCGGGAATCTGTCAACGGAAAGAACCGCGCCCATATAGTAATTGTCACTAAATGTCCGGCTGATATCAAACCCATGGATATACGGGTTATTTCCAAACGGCTGGAACTCTATCCCTATCAGCAACTCTATTTCACTTCGTTGCAATACGGAGAAATAGAATCGCTCTTTCCCGAAGAGTGCCCATACCCCGTTATACTGGCTGATCTAGAGAAAGATACGGAGATCCTTCTTTTAACTGGGATCGCCTCTCCCGCACAAATGATAAGCGATTTACAAAAATACAGTCAGCACATTCACCCGGTAAGTTATCCCGATCACCACCGGTTCACTTCCAAAGACCTGCGTCACATCCGGGAAACATTTGATAAACTTTTCGAAAAGAGAGTGATCATTACCACCGAAAAAGACGCAGCCCGGTTGTTACAAATGCAGGATATAGACCCTGAGATTAAAAAGAACATCTATAAATTACCCATTGAAATAACCTTTCTCCAGCAACAACAGGAGAATTTTAACAAGCACATCCTGGGCTATATCCGAAGTAATAAACGGCACAATATCCTGGAGAAGCAGAGATATTAGTCAGCCTCAATCCAATCCAGGATCTCCTTATCCAGCGGCGAAGTCTTCGGAGAGATCGATCCCACCAGGTTCCCATCCCGGTCAATAAGAAATTTCTGGAAGTTCCAGGTCACAGACGCATCCTCCACACCATTCTCTCTCTTTTGGGTAAGCCACTTATACAAAGGTATAGCCTCGTCTCCCTTTACTGTGACCTTATCCATCACAGGAAAAGTTACTCCATAAGTAAGCGAACAGAATTCCAGGATCTCTTCATTACTACCTGGTTCCTGATTGCCAAAATCGTTCGAAGGAAAAGTCACAATCATAAACTCCCTATCCTGATACCGCTCAAAAAGCTCCTGCAACTCTTTATACTGGGGAGTAAGCCCACATTTAGAAGCCACATTGACGATCATTACTTTTTTCCCTTCAGGCTACACAGACAGGTCTCTTCTCTCTCTATATCCTTGACAGAAAAGTCATATAATTTCTGGGCTCTTACGGAAAAAGAGAAGAGAAGAAGTCCTGATAACCATAAAATTTGTATTGCTTTCATAAAATATTTTGATAAACTAAACAAAGAT
>JAJPZL010000239.1 GCA_021204375.1 Bacteroides sp. | reverse complement strand
TAAAATTTATCCGCTCCCTGGAACTAAAAAAGGTAAGAAAGGAAGAGCAGGTGTTTCTGGCAGAAGGCGAGAAAATAATCAGGGATATCGCTTCATATTTTTATTGTCGTCTCCTGGTAGCCACTCCCGATTTTTTAAGCAAAACGAAGATACAGGCCGACGAAATCATAGAGGTAACTCCGGAAGAGCTTAAAAAGGCCAGTTTGCTGATCACTCCCCAACAGGCATTAGGAGTCTTTGAGCAGGCGCACTCTACTTTCACTGTAGAGGAGATATCGGGCAAGCTATCGCTGGCATTGGATGGCATCCAGGATCCGGGAAACCTGGGAACGATCATTCGCCTGGCAGACTGGTTTGGTATGGAGCATATCTTCTGTTCGGAGAACTGTGTGGATCTCTATAATCCGAAAGTGATCCAGGCTACCATGGGGGCCCTTGCGCATGTATCTGTGCATACCTGTCCGTTCTCCAACTTGTTTACTGAAGTGGGCGATCTGCCGGTATACGGTACCTTTTTAGATGGAGAAGATATGTATGGCTCTCCGCTCTCCCCTCATGGGATCATTGTAATAGGGAACGAAGGGAACGGTATTAGTAAAGAGTTGGAACCTTTTATCAATCAACGGCTGTTCATTCCGAATTATCCGCTGGGTAGTCCTACTACGGAATCTTTAAATGTAGGGGTAGCTACTGCCATTATAAGTGCAGAGTTCAGGAGACGTTTCCGGTAACCGGAGTGCTAAAAAGAGAGAGGTTCCGGTATAAAGTACCCACTGTTTCTGCTAAAAGTGCAAAGCATCTCCCCTTCTCTGAGGGTATAGGTAAACCTGAACTCTTCCTCCAAAGGAGTGAAGCTTTTTATAAGCCTATCTATCCTGTTCACTAATTCTTCCTCTTTTTGCTGTAGGGAGGCATATAAAAAGGTATCTAAAAGCAGGATCGCACCGGGGATCCAGCGGGTAGCTTCTATCTCTTCCCGCAGGGGAAAGAGGGTAATTCTCCTCTCCCCCAATACTTTCACCACGGTGTTCCGAAAAACTTTATGGTCTGCCACAAAGCAGAAATAGCGAGAGGAATAACGTTTCATCCGTGGAAAATTTACTCTTTCCGGGTGCGGCGTCTCATCTCCTGGGGAGATACCCTGGCGGGAGTTCCCGGAGTTTCTACACTATCGCTCTCTATAGTATCGGGAGCAGATACGATCTCGTTGACCTCAACCACCTCTTTTACAGCCAGAGAATCGGTAACTAGAGAATCTACTTCCAATGTATCGGCAGTGAGTTCCGGTATCGTATCTATAACATGGTACCGGGTAAGGGTAATATTATCTAAGAATAATTTTCTCCCGGGATCATCCGTCATATTCACATAATAGACAAAACCACGCACCTCACTGATCGTATAGAGAGAGTCGTACTGAATGCGAAGATTATACTCTCCTGAATGATAGGCTACCCGGGTATCGTAAAGAAGGGTATCATTGGCATATTTAACCTGTATGCTCATTACAGCATACTGTACGGAATCGGGATGGGGAGAGATAAAATTCATATCCATATTCCAGACCAGCATATCCCGCTCTTTATAGTTGGTATCGGGCGAAATGGTGAATTGCAATTTATTGGTTAGAGGCGAACCGGTAAGAATATGGAACTTCTTATCGCTCCATACATTGACCGTATCTCCGGGTTGAGAATCGCGCGAACTTTTATCCCGCATAGCGATCAGGTGGTTTACCCCGTCTCGCTGCACTTTCATACGTTCGCTTACATTCTGATGGATCTCCGCAAAAAGCTTTGCATTCCGGGCGTACCACACCAACGAGGAGTCGAACTGTGCCTGGGTCACTTTATGTTTATCAAACACATAGTTCATATAGAAAACCTGTTTATACCGCTCGTCGTATTTAAGATCGTCCACCATGGTTTTGGCCAGGTAGTAATCGTATAACAGATTCTCCATTTTACCCTTGGGAATAACGCCCCGGAGTGCTCCCTTTTTGCAGGCGGTCAAACAAAACAGGATCAGAAAGAGAAGAATAATATATTTACCCGGCAACCTCTTCATGCTCTTCTTTATTCTCTTTTTTATCTGAATGATGACTGTCATTCAAATATTTACTATAAAACAGCAAAAGAGCAATGATCCCGCAACTAATGGCGGCATCCGCAAAATTAAAGATAGGACTGAAGAAAATAAAATGATCTCCTCCTACATAAGGCATCCATTGGGGCCAGTGGGTATCTATAATGGGGAAATAGAACATATCCACCACTTTCCCATAGAACCAGGTAGAATACCCACCGCCCTCAGGCATCAAAGCTGCGATCTGCGAATGGGTGCTTTCACTGAAAATGACTCCATAGAACACACTGTCAATGATGTTTCCCAAAGCTCCTGTAAGAATAAGGGAGACACAGACAATGTAACCCGTTTTGAAATTCCGTTTGATGATCTTATAGAGGTAAACAGCAATAACGATCACAGCTAAGATGCGGAAAGAGGTAAGAAAAAGTTTACCGAAGATCTCCATACCAAAAGCTATACCGTTATTCTCGGTAAAATAGATATAGAACCAATCGGTTATGCGGATACTGTCGTGCCAGTACATATGGGTTTTTACCCATACTTTAATGACCTGGTCAATGATCAGGACAGAGAGAATAACCAGCAGGGAGATACGGCCTTTAGTTAATATTTTCTTCATTTACAGCATTCGTTTCTTTAAAGAACTTGTCAATTGTACACAGAAAAAGACGCTAAAAACAACTCAATTCATTGTAAGCGTCTTTCATCTGTATGATGGAAAATAAGGAATAACAAATTATCTTTTGCCACCGGCCGTTTTGGCCTCGATGCTCAGCGTAGCGTGGGGTACTGCACGCAGGCGTTCGGGTGGGATCAGTTTACCGGTCTCGCGGCAGATACCATAGGTTTTGTTCTCAATGCGTACCAATGCTCCCTGCAAACCCTGGATAAACTTAAGTTGCCTCTGGGCCAGACGGGTGGTCTCTTCTTTAGAGAGCGTATTGGCTCCCTCTTCAAATACCTTGTAGGTAGGAGAAGTATCGTCCGTATCGTTACCGTCCAGATTCATCATACTCAGACGAAGCTGATCGTAATCACGTTTCGCCAACTCCAGTTTCTCTAATATAATAGCACGGAACTCTTCCAATTCCGCATCGGAATATCTTGTTTTTTCTGCCATTGTGATTAAATGTTTAATAGTTAATACTTATTCTTTAACTACACTCACGTAAATAATAAAATCATCCAGATTGAGCTCTGTACCATCCGGTACATTATCCGTCAATTCCAGTGAGTTACCCAATACCTGGTTGCAAATATAATTATTATATTCTTGTACAGCATCATCTGATAATGGATTTTTAGATAATGTAATTTTTATTTTATCTGTTATCTCAAATCCGCTGTTTTTCCTGATATTCTGTATACGGTTCTCTAACTCACGAGCA
>JAJPZL010000395.1:286-3486 GCA_021204375.1 Bacteroides sp. | reverse complement strand
TTCTTTTATTCTGCCATTTTCCTCTTTTGAGATAAATATAACTGATAAGCAGTAACAAAATATAATACAACAGTTCCGTAGTAAAGCAGATCTCTACCGGAGCGTGCAGCCATAGCCCTACAAAAACAATGTAAGCTACATAAAAAACAATGGTAACCGTCTCTACCAGCAGAGCAGAGCGGGTATTCCCCGTACCGGAGATACCGTTAAAAACCACATTAGCTACCGATGCAGTAAGCATAGTAGCACTTACTACATAGACCGAAGGAATGGCCTGTTGTATAATTACCGGATCATTGGTATATACAGAGATCATAGCCTGGGGGAAAAGGCATACTACAACCACCAATCCCAGCATAATAAAGAAGGAAAAGGTAGCGATCCGCCGGATCAGGTTTGTTACCTGCGAGATCCCTCCCTCCCCGATCAGGTTACTGACCAGGCTATTGGTTGTGGTAGAGAGCGAATTAACCGGGATGAGCATTACAATATAGATACTTCGTACAATGTTGGCAATAGCCAGTTCTCGTTGTCCAAGCCGCTCTACCGCTACAAAGAATATAAAGAAGGTAGACATGGCCAGGAAGTATTGCATCATGGTAAATACCGAAATACTGAGAATACGTATCAACAAGGCAGAATCGAAGGTACGGAAATGGGTCAATCCATACTTCTTAAAGTCTACTTTCCAGTAGGTATAAACCAGGAAGAAAACCAGCGAAGAAGCTTCTGCAATGACCGAAGCAATAGCAGCACCCTTTATTCCCATCTCCGGCAATCCCAGATTCCCGAAAATAAGTCCGTAATCCAGCACCACATTGGTCACTGCCATTACTACCGCATTCACAGTAAGCACCCTGGTACGGGTAATACCAATATAGAGGGCCCTGAACATTACATTTACAAAAGCAAAAAAGAAACCAAAGATACGCCAATTCAGAAATTCTACAGTAGCTTTGTAAATATCGTCCGAAGAGATGAGGAAGTTCATTATATTTCCTCCGAATGCCCGGGTAAAACCAAACATCAGGATAGCCATTACCACCAGGAACATAATACCCTGGATCATCACAGGTCCTACATCACTGTATCGTCCCTCCCCGTTACGACGGGCAATGACGATCTGCGACCCGGTACTAAACCCGAAAGCAATCGTATAGATACAGATATAGAAGAGTCCTCCTATAGCAGATGCTCCCAGGGCTATCTCTCCCATCCGCCCCAGAAAGGCGGTGTCGGTTACATTAATAATATTTTGTGCCAGCAAGCTTAAAAGAACAGGAAAGCTTACTGTCCAGATATGTTTGTTAGAGTACATATCACTATTTTTTATTCGGTTGTTTTCATTCTATAAAAAAGGTGGGGAACCATAAAGAGTTCCCCACTTTTCAGATAGTTATGGTATGTTATTGTTAACTATTCATACCCATCAGGAACTCTTCGTTATCCCTTGTTTTTTCCAAACGATCTTTCACAAAATCCATCGCTTCAATAGGATTCATATCCGACAGATATTTACGCAGGATCCACATACGATCCAGCACTTGCTTATCCTGCAACAGATCATCGCGGCGTGTACTAGAAGCCACAATATTAACAGCAGGGAAAATACGTTTGTTTGACATGTTACGGTCCAGCTGAAGCTCCATATTACCGGTACCCTTAAACTCTTCAAAGATCACTTCGTCCATTTTAGAACCTGTATCGATCAGGGCAGTAGCCAGAATAGTGAGCGAACCCCCGTTCTCAATGTTACGGGCAGCACCGAAAAAACGTTTGGGTTTATGCAAGGCATTGGCATCCATACCTCCGGAGAGTACCTTACCCGATGCCGGCGAAACTGTGTTGTAAGCACGGGCCAGACGGGTAATAGAATCCAGGAAGATCACTACATCGTGTCCGCACTCTACCAGTCTTTTCGCCTTTTCCAGTACAATACCGGCAATCTTGACATGGCGTTCGGCAGGTTCGTCAAAAGTAGAAGCAATTACTTCTGCATTGACACTGCGGGCCATATCGGTTACCTCTTCTGGACGTTCATCAATAAGTAGCATGATCATATAGACTTCCGGATGATTGGCAGCAATCGCATTGGTAATATCTTTCATCAAAAGAGTTTTACCGGTCTTAGGCTGGGCCACGATAAGACCACGCTGACCTTTACCAATGGGTGAGAAAAGGTCTACCACACGGGCAGAGATGCTGTCACTATATCCCCCTTTGCAAAGTTTGAATTTCTCATCCGGAAAGAGAGGGGTCAAATGGTCAAACGGTACACGGTCACGTACTACGGCCGGGTCGCGTCCGTTGATCTTTGAAACTTTTACCAGCGGAAAATATTTCTCTCCCTCTTTCGGAGGACGGATAGCTCCTTCCACCACATCACCGGTTTTCAGTCCAAAGAGCTTGATCTGCGACTGCGATACATAAATATCGTCCGGAGAAGAGAGATAATTGTAGTCGGATGAACGGAGGATACCGTATCCGTCCTGCATAATTTCCAAAATACCGGTTCCGGTCAGGATACCTTCGAACTCAAACGGTTTTTCACGTTCAATAACCCGGCGTTCCTGTTGAGGCTGATGCTGCGGTTGCTGCATCTCACCACCCGGCTGTTGCTGACGCTGCTGGTAATGTTGGTTCGTGTTGTTATTATTTCCGTTATTGTTATTGGAATTATTCCGGTCGTTATTGTTGTTATTATTATTATTTCCTGCACGGGATCTCTGACGCGCCGGCTCTGGAATCGGTTCCGCTTTGGTAGCCTCAAATTTGCCCAGTAATTCAGAAGGAAGTTCTATCTTTTCGGAAGGGAGTTCTTCAATAGGAATAAAGTCGTCGGTAGAGATCGGGGGCAGAGGAGTTTCTTCATCAACTAAAAGAATCTCTTCTTTAATAACCGGTTCCTCTACAATAGGGGCCGGCAGATTTGTTTCCTCTTTTTTCTCTTCCACCACCGGTTTTACCTTTTTAACCGGAGCTTTTTTTACTACCGGTTTTTCTTTAGGCTGCTGTACGGCAACTTCTTTTTTCTCTTCTTCCTTAGCAGCAGGCTGTGCTACTTCCTGGGGAATATTCTCCTCTTTTACTTTACGGGGGCATCCTTTCCGTTTAGTTTCTGTCTTTTCTTTGCCGGCAGGAGTAGACGTTTTTTCCGGTTCCTGTTTTTTAACAGGTGCAGGTTTTGCGTTCTCCACTTT
>JAJPZL010000395.1:0-276 GCA_021204375.1 Bacteroides sp. | reverse complement strand
GCAACCACTTCGTCACCTTTCTTGGCAGCAGTAAAGACCTTACCGGAGCCCTCTTTTTTAAGGCTAACACGCGAACGTTTACGTTTGTCATCTTTACGCTCCTCCTTGATCTTGTCAGCTGCCACTTTTTTAGTCGCTCCTACAATAGCCTGTTTATCTAAGATCTTATAGACCAGTTCGTCTTTTTTAAAGGATTCAGCTTTTTTGATACCAAGATCTTTGGCAATAGTTTGTAATTCAGACAAATCTTTGTCGTTTAATTGAATTATATTATAC
>JAJPZL010000470.1 GCA_021204375.1 Bacteroides sp. | reverse complement strand
GTAAAGTATTATACTAATCATGGTTTAATATTCGGAACAGCCTATAACATGACTTACCAGTATACAGAAGATCTGCAACCTGAAATAGATACATTGCTTCAACAGTTTAACCGTTCTCTTTCTCCTTTCCTGGAGTCTTCTGTTATCAGTAAAGTCAATCGGAACGAAGAGGTGGAAGCAGACTCCTTTTTTACATACGTTTTTAAACGTTCCCTGGAGATATCCGGGCTAACAGACGGAGCTTTTGATATAACTATTGCTCCTTTAGCGAATGCATGGGGATTTGGTTTTAAGAAAAGCGAATGGGTAGATTCTGTATTAGTAGATAGTTTACTGGAGATCACAGGATATGAAAAAATCCGTATGGATTATAACAATCAGGTTATTAAAACAGATCCACGTATTATGATAAACTGTAGTGCCATTGCTAAAGGGTATGCAACGGATGTAGTATCCAACTTTCTCAATAACAAAGGAATAAAGAATTTCATGGTAGAAATTGGGGGAGAAGTGGTGGTAAAAGGAGAGAATCCTACAGGGGAGTCCTGGAAAATCGGTATTAACGCTCCGGTAGAAGACGCGGTTTCTATGGAAAGTGAGTTGCAAAGTGTCCTACAACTTACTGATTGTGGATTGGCAACTTCAGGAAATTACCGGAATTTCTATTACAAAGATGGGATAAAATATGCTCATACTATAGATCCGCGTACCGGTTATCCGGTACAACAGGATATTTTATCGGCCACTGTGATTGCCGTAGATTGTCTTACAGCCGATGCATTGGCTACTGCTTTTATGGTAATGGGACTGGAAAAAGTAAAAGCTTTCCTGGCAGAACATCCGGAAATAGATGCTTACCTGATCTATACGGACGAAGAGGGAAATCCTCAGGATTTTTATACAGATAATCTAACGGATAAAATATCTATTTTCTAAAGATAAAATAGACTGCTCCGATCAGGCAGATACAGGCAGCCAGATGATTCCATCTCAGTTTCGTACGAAAAACGACTACAGAAAAGAGAGTAAATATGGTCAGGGTGATCACCTCCTGAATGATCTTTAACTGCATGATATTAAAAGGTCCTCCCTCTCCTTCATATCCAATCCGGTTGGCAGGTATCTGAAAGCAATATTCGAAAAAAGCAATCCACCAGCTTATCAGGATTACTGCAATCAATGGTAAAGCGGCAAACCAGGAAAATTCTTTCATTTTTAAATGTCCGTATCAGGCCAATGTCATAAAGATATTGGAGATTAGTAACAGAACAATTAAATAAATACCTTTTGATATCATTTCATCTTTTTTATTTTTCCGGAAGAAGTTCTTCCTGAATGTTTGATATACTACCCCATAAACTATAATGCGCCTCCGGATTCATCTCCTCCAACTTACGCAAGACCTCTTTCATATTACTACGATTCGTTCTGGCCTCATAAGGACAATTCTTCACCTGTTTTCTAAAATTCCGGATCTCTCCCATACGGATCAGATCTTTTTCATGTACCAGACAAAGAGGACGAATAATCGTCATATCAAACTTACGCATCATCAGTTTGGGTGGCATGGTACTGAACGCTCCCTGAAAAGTCAGATTCATTAGTAAAGTCTGCAAAATATCATCCATATGATGTCCGAGAGCTATTTTATTACATCCCAACTCTTTGGCAACTGTAAAAAGAGCCTTACGACGGTTCCACGAACAGAGAAAGCAGGGTGACTTGCGATTATCTGTAGTAGGATCAAAAGAGGTTTCATAGGTTATAAAAGGAACTCACAAAGAGTCGGCATAACTTTTAAGATATTCCAGATCGCTTTGATAAGGAATATTTTTCATAATTACGTGTACGGCAATCACACTGAAATGAGGCTTCAGAATACGGGAACGTAGAGCCAGGAGTTCCAGTAGGGCAAGCGAATCTTTTCCACCGGAAAGCCCCACGAGGATTTTGTCTTCATCCTCAATGAGCCCATATTCTACTACTCCTTTATTAAACACTTATTAATCTTACGGAGTACTCTCTCCTCTTCTGTAAATTTTCCCATAACTTTAAAACCGGGCACAAAAGTAATGCAAAAGAATCAATTAAAGAAGAATTAACAAAATAGAATATCCGAATGAAAGGATACCTGCCGAAAACTTTGTACTGTTGAATAATTAAAAAAGAAACCGACATGAAGCGTAGTTTACTTCTTCTTATAATAGCCTGTACTCTGGTGCCTGTAAAGGCACAGACACTGAATGAAGCAAAAAAATATTATGAAGCGGGCGACTATATAAAAGCAGAGAATGCTTTTTCCAAACTGGCTAAACGGAGAGTAATGGATGCTTTCGGCTATCTGGCGGATATTTACAATCGTCAGTATAAATTTGAAGAAGCAGAAAAAAATATTGATGAATATATTTCGCAGCTAAAACGCAAACGAAGTTCCACGGAACAAGCAGAAGAACTTGCCGCACAGATACGTCGAAACGCCCGGATGATACAGGGAGTAGAGGATGTGATGATCATAGATAGTATAGTAGTAAATAAGGAGAACTTTTTGAGTTATTATAAGATCAGTCCGGAATCAGGTTCTCTGGATACCTATAACCATTACTTTAATTCCTCTATAGAGCCGGAAGCTACCGTATATATGACTGAACTTGAGAATCGTCTTTATTATGCGAAAACGAGTGAAGATAGTTTGCTTACTATCTATACACGGATTAAAGAACTGAATGACTGGGGAGAAGAAAAAATGTTGCCTGAAAGTATGGATGGGGATGGGAATACCAACTACCCGTATGTAATGCCTGATGGGGTTACGATCTATTATGCTTCTGATGGAGAGGGTTCCATAGGAGGATATGATATCTTTGTGACCCGCTACAATTCTTATACAGATACCTATCTGGCTCCTGAGAATGTAGGGATGCCTTTTAACTCACCGGCCAACGACTATATGCTGGTTATCGATGAGTTCAACAACCTGGGATGGTTTGCTTCAGACCGTAACCAGCCGGAGGATTCAGTATGTATTTATGTATTTATACCAAACCGTTCTAAACTTACTTATAATAATGAAGTTTACGGTGCGGAAACGATCCGGAAATTCGCACAGATCCGTTCTATCCGGGATACCTGGAAAAACGAGTTTGAAGTGGAGGATGCCCGTAGCAGACTTGCCACTGCCATGAACTATCAGCCTGTTGAAAAGAAGAAGAATGATTTCGAGTTCATAATAAACGACCATACAGTATATGGTAAAACAGAGGATTTCCGTTCCGGAAAAGCACGCAATCTTTATAAAGAATATGAGCAACAGCAAAAAAATTATCAGGAACTCCTTAAACGGTTAGAAAGCCAGAGAGAGAATTATAATAAAGCCTCCGGAAGCGAAAAAGAGAAGATGCGTCCTGCTATTGTGGATATGGAACAACATATTGAAAAGATGGAAGAGCAATTGGAAAATCAGGAAATTGAGATCAGGAACGAAGAAATAA
>JAJPZL010000034.1 GCA_021204375.1 Bacteroides sp. | reverse complement strand
GGCAGCAGCCAGGGGTGCCGCATCAGCGAGCAGTGGTATGGGCTCCACTTCCCTAAAAAGAGTCTCCTGGAGACGGGGTTGGTCTATATAACGGAGTGGTTTAAGATGTACTGGCGATGCAGGGGGCGGGTTTTATGGGAAGTGTAGCGCTGATGGGAACGGCTCTTTCGGAGAGGCAGGTAGAGCTATTGAAAAGGTATAGCTGCAAAGCGGTGATCGTACTGGACGGGGATGAGGCGGGCAGGCGGGCGGCGGAGAAGGTGGCGGAGCGGTTGGGCCGGGAGGGGTTCCTGACGCAGGTGATCCTGCTTCCGCAGGGGGAGGATCCGGATTCGATGGTACGGAGAGAGGGAACGGAAGAGTTCCGGAATTGGATAGAGGAGCAGGTGGCGGTGTATGATCCGTTGGAGAGGGAGCTGGTGGCGGCTGCTCTACTTTATCCGGAGGCTGTGTATGAGGGAAGAAGGTGGGTTTGCCTGGTCTGCGAAACGCTTTTCGGGGAGAAGATAGAGCCGGAGCTCTCTTTTCACGTGGAGTTGTTGCGGGGCCTGGAGCGGGGAGAGATACCGGAAGAGCTGGAGGATATAGCGGAGGGGTACCGGCAGGAGAAGCGGGAGGTACTGAAAGAGTGGCTGGAGAGGGATGCCCGGGGAGTGGAACAGGGGTTGTTCCGGCTGTTGGTGATCTATATGGAGGTACGCTTAGAGAGGGAGGTAAGATGGCTGAGTTGCCGGCTGAGGCAGGAAAGAGAGCCGCAGGAGCGGGAGAAGATCCTGGATAGACTGACTGCCCGGAAAGAGTTGGGGGCGGCAGTGGCCCGGTGGCTGGAAAGAATAGGGGCCGGCCCGGTGGAGCTATCCTTCTTTCCGGAAAAACGGCAAAACAAGACATTTTAATGGGTATGCCCTCCATTGGGTACGATTTTGCTTACTCCTCTTTTGGGAAGCATGTACGACCGGAAAGGGAAAGGGGCTACTAGTATGATCTATGGTTCGGTGATGTTGATCGGGGTACACCTGCTTTTCTATGAAACCTATAAAGAGAGTCCCAAACTCTCAGCAGTGCTGAGAGTTTTGTATCTCCTAACATTAAGAAGAGCTTTAAAGATGGTTATATATTGCGTAATTTAGGGTGCTAACTTATAGATCTCGCTACCCGCCAGCAGGAATGCACCTACTCCATATACATCGGTGGCATCAAATCCTGCGGCTTTGGGGGCAGCTCCAACGGGTTGTATGTATCCCAGTTTTCCATCAGCATGCACAGCTCTTATCAATGACTGCCAACCTTTTTCAAGTGCCAGCCCATACGTTCGTTTAGGCAGATATCCGTTACGGAGTCTCCAGGCAATACCGAAACACATAAATGCGGAGCAGCTATTTTCGGGCATACTGTAGGAGTCCGGGTCCAGTAAGCTGGTGCGCCAGTCTCTATCCTTACACTGGCTGTTAAGTACAGCTTTTGCCATTTCCACAAACAGTTGAATGTAGTAAGTTCGTGAGTCACAATCCAGGGGCAGGTTGTCGATGACAAGGGGAAGTCCGGCAAATACCCAGCCGTTTCCTCTTCCCCAGAACTGTTTGCTACCGTTCTTTTCCCGGAGAGGGATCCGTTTGTTATCCCTGCAAAAGAGGTGATCTGTTTTATCGTAAAGCGAATCTACGCACTCTTTATACTCGTTGTTCATATAATCCAGGTAGACGCGGTCGCCGGTCAGGGTGTACAGGGCGGCATAGATGGGGGGGTACTATAAACAGGGCATCCGACCAGGACCACCTTTCCAGTGTTCCTATGGCATCTGTCTTTAACAACGGGGCTTTCGAGGGATGGGTAGCTACATAGTACGCACGCTCCATAACCGGTTGCAGTATCCGTTTGTCACCCAGTTTACGATACATTTCAATAAAAGCCTGACCCACACAAATATCATCTGCATGGTACATGCGGTCCCACATGTTCCAGTTGTGTTTTTCGCCGATGGTGCGGACAAAATCATAACAGGCCTGGTTTCCTGACACTTTTCCCTATTCTGTCATTCCCCGGTACAGAGTGCCGTTGGTCCAGTCGAGCGGGTGGTGTTTTACTTCACCCTAGTGGGTGATCTGCCAGGCAGAAACAGCATCGCACACGTTGGCGATATCTTCTTTCTCCATCTTCGATGAAAAAGATTATTGGGCACTTAGGCTACAACCTATTGAAACTAAAAATAATACAAGGATCTTCTTCATGGGTAGTTGTTTATGGGTTGTTTATTCTTTGATAGCTTTATCTAAATTTACATCGGGGTTACCGCTCCATATCTTTTTTCCTGTCTATTCCGTATAAGGAGCAGTCCAGAATTCGTCGGTTGCCTGGAGGCCTAATGCCGTAAATACTGTAGTACACAGATAAAGGCTACCGGTGGATATATATTTTTCTGCGATTTGTGGCTGGTGTCCTGCAAACCCTAATGTGAGCCATCCCTGCTGGTCAAAATTGCCTTTGACAGAGAGGTGATTTTTAATAACGGCAGTAAGTGCGCAACGTACTTGTGCTTGTGTTACGGAAGCCGGTAACAGATCTTTTAAAGCAGCCTGGGAGAGTGCATGGAAAGTACCGAAGCGGTACGCAATGGAACGTCCGAGTACGTGGTAAGAACCATCCGGAGCTATCATTCTTTCCTGCTGCTCTGCATACCTGGAAAACCGTTGTTGCTCTTTCTCATAAAAAGCGGATTCGCCTTTAGTATGCTTCTGCATGATCTCCAGTATATCCAGAAGCATGGGATGAATCACAAAACTGTTGTAATAGTCCATGTGTAGTGTAGGTCCATCCCTGTACCACCCGTCGCCTTTATACCACTCTTTAAACCGCCTGAGAGTATACTCTACCGGCTGTATATTGCATTCGCCCGTCAACTCCAGCAGGGTAACTTCAACCATGGCAGAGAAGAGCAGCCAGTTGCTTTCTACGGGCTCAATGGTGCGTATTTGTTGTAAAGCGTTCAGCACATTTTGTTGGGTTCGGGGAGATAGATTGCCCCATATCTGCCGGGGAGACCTCAGCAACCCCTGGCAGAAGAATGCGGTATCCACCAGCGGCTGACGGGTCACAGTAAAGTTCAGATAATCGGGAGATCTGGGATCGAAACCCTGATCAATGGATTCAATCATCAGGCGGATATACTTCCGGCGTAATTCTCCTTCCGGTGTTTCATCGGGGCCCAGTTCCAGCCAGGGTGCCATCCCTGCCAGTAAGCGTCCTAAAGCTTCGAGGTGGGTGGTACGGGCGTTGGATGGATGGGTCTCACCGGAAATGGTTTCTACCGGCATATTTTTTCTTAACTCTCCTTTACTCATATTGATCAGTACAGGGTCTGCGATCTGAGTTAGTACACAGGTCCAGTACATCCGGTCTTCCTGTCCAGTAGCGGTTTGTGAATAACCGGCCACACCAGCGATGAGAAAAGTTAAAATCAGCATACTGTATTTCATGGTTTTATTTTAATG
>JAJPZL010000504.1 GCA_021204375.1 Bacteroides sp. | reverse complement strand
AGATGTAACATTGATATGACAATATATTTCAAACTGTTAAGTATGGAGATGATCGGGTTGCTTCTAAGTTGTGAAGCTACTCAGCAGCCACCGGTTACCCTTACCCTCCATGTTACAGACCCGGAGATGGCCTGCGACCAGTGGGTCTACTGGTTCTGCCTCTGCGGCAATGAATACTCCCTACAAGATTCCTGCTTTATACCCGAAGGAGCTACCCGGGTATCCATGGAGAGTATGCTGCACGGAGACGATCTATCTTACTACTGGCTCACCTTTTCCAAAGAGGGACCCGACCAGGCACTTCTCTATCTTTCACCCGGGGAAAAGGTAACCATAGAGGTCTCCCGCGATATGCCCTGGATACCCCGTACTACCGGATCGCCTGCTACGGAAGAGTTGTTAAAATACTCCACCACCCAGCATAGTGCCGTTCACCGTCTGGAAGAGCTCGAAGAGGAATTCTATACTACCGAAGATCAGGACCAAATCCAGGCCATCGGTGATAGTCTGGACCGATACGGAGAGTGGGTCACCTATCAGGGAGGGTTGGAGTTCCTGCGCAGTGCAGAACAGTTGCAAAGTTACTTTACTGTTTTTTATGGGTATCGAACCCTACCTGCCCCAGCAACAGGCCGATAGCCTGCTCCGGGAGATGCGGAAACGCTTCTCCTACAGTAAAGCCCTGCGGGATTTTCCCAACAACCGGTACCCTCATGAAACCCGCAGCAGCCGGGATGCATTAGTAAAACTAGAAGATATACTTTTTGAAAAGTACGGAGAAGATCCTTTGGTCGAATCCACAGAAGATTTCTAAAAACAGATGAAAATGGAAGTTAAACGAATAACCGATGTCGGGGTGCTTGTACATGCAAGGCTTGATTTTCTGGCTCAGGATTCACACCTCGCTACTGATTTTCAGGATAGCCTAGTCATCCATCTTGAAAAGTATTTTAAAGAGCATGTTTCTAAAGACGATTTTCTCGCCCTGGCCGTTATGGAAAAAGAGGAAATGGTATCCATTGGATTTATATTGATCCAAAGCGTGCCTCCCGGTAGTTTTGTCCCATCCGGAAGAGTCGGGACCCTGCTTAATATATTGACTTATCCCCGGTACCAGCGAAAAGGATATGGGACCATCCTTCTCACGGCCCTTATTGAAGAGGCCCGCCGGCTGCAACTGGGTTTTATCGATCTACATGCCACAGAGCAGGGAAAAAAGCTTTATAAAAATAGGGGATTTACTACTATACCTTACGAAGCTATGCGGTTGAAATTGTAGTTATCCGGAGCTTGTAAAGAGAGGAAAGTAGATACACTCTTTTCTCTCGTGCCGGCCGGGACGGCTTATCCCATAAGTGATCACAATCTCTTCACCATCCTGACATGCTCACAAAACTCTTCCAAATAGGTATCCCCGTAGCTGTATACCCTTGTTTCTCATAAAACCCCTGCACCAGGTATTGTGCCGAAAGAGCCACCGAAACAGCACCCTGCTGTTCAGCCTCCTCTTCCAGTAAAGAGAGTATCTTCGCTCCCAGATGCAATCCCCTGTAATCAGGGAGTACCGCAATTCTTCCTAAAATAAATTCTTCATCGTTATCGCCCGGATAGAGCCTGCCCGTACCTACGGCGACTCCATCCTTATAGAGTACTATGTGCATGGCAAACTCATCCACATCGTCAAACTCCTCTTCAAATTCCTGCTCTTTCATAAAGACCTCTTCCCGGATCATTCGGGCTTCCGGGTTTAAATAAGGATAAAAGCTATGCGTAAAATGATCTGTTTCCATCGTGCGGTCTATTAATAGTTATCAGCAGGCGAAAGTATATAAAATAGTTTGGAAAGAGAAAAACAGAGAAACTTTTATGGTGCATTGGGTGAATAACCCCTCTCTGTTCGTATATAGAAGAAACAGGTATTTACTCATTAATCTAATAATATAGAATATATGAAGAAAAGCATTTTTATCCTTCTGTAAGTCTCTTTACTCCTTTTCTCAGGCAACCCCCGGGTTTATTCGGCCGGCAAATTAGTCACCTGGCCAGCACCCGAAGGAACCACTCTGAACAGTGATTTTACCGTAAAAGTGCGTCAGCCGGGAGAAGCCTGGCAGGAATTATCCACTTACAAAGTACATGTAGACCAGGTAAAAGGGATCAGCCATTCGGTAGAAGATGTCTCACTCAGTTACTCTGATTTTTCCGGTACGGTAGAGGTCTCCGTTACCTATACGAAAGGCCCTGTCCATACAGCCAGGGTACGTCCCCTCTCTTACGACATCACCCCACAGATAGACGAAAGTACACTCACCTTTACCCTGGATCAACCCCGGAATCTCTCGGTAGAGGTGAACGACGATATCTTCCACAACCTTCATCTTTTTGCCAATCCCCTGGAAGAGTATATTCCTGATCTACAGGATCCTGACCTGGTCTAATTGGGTCCCGGGCTTCACCCTATGCCGGAGAGAGAACTCTATGTAACCTCCGGTCAGACACTCTATGTGTTGGGTGGTGCTGTACTCATGGGGCGTATCCGGGTGGAAAATGCAGAGAATGTACAGGTGTTGGGCCGAGGAATAATCAGCCATACCGTAAAAGGAGGCATCCGGATAGCCAACTCACAAAATGTACGGGTAGAAGGAGTGATCACCACCCAATGCGCTACCGGAGGTTCCGACCATGTGACCATCCGGAATGTCAAAAGTATCAGTTACTACCAGTGGGGTGATGAAATGAATGTATTTGCCAGTAATAATGTACTTCTCGACGGTGTTTTCTGCCGTAACTCTGATGATTGCACCACTGTATACGGTACCCGCTTAGGCTTTTCCGGAGGATGCCAAAATATTACTATGCAGAACTCCACCCTTTGGGCCGATGTGGCACATCCCATCTTTATCGGGATCCACGGAGATAGTGAGAATCCCGAAATATTGGAGTATCTGAATTATATCAATATTGATATCCTGGACCATAAAGAGGCACAGCTCGATTACCAGGGATGCCTGGCGATCAATGCCGGTGATAATAACCTGATACGGAACGTTCGTTTTGAGAATATCCGGATCGAAGATTTTCGGCAGGGACAACTCGTAAATATCCGTATCTTCTACAATGAGAAATATTGTACTGCACCTGGGCGTGGTATTGAAGATGTACTATTTAAAGATATCACCCATACAGGTAGTAACGCTGAACTCTCTGTGATTGCAGGTTATAACGAGGAGAGAAAGGTAAAGAATATCCGTTTTGAGAATCTCCGGATCAACGGACAGCTTATTTCGGATGATATGCCCGAAAAGCCGGGATGGTATAAAACCGGTGACATGGCCCGCTTCTTTGTGGGTGAGCACGTAGAAGGAGTTAAATTTAAAAAATAATCTTTGTGTGTGGTTGCCGGTTTTGTCGTAGCTGCTGTCTGCAATAATCATTGTTTCAGATGGGCTGAAGGCCTAAACGATCCTAATCCAGGGTAGCAACCCAGTCATGT
>JAJPZL010000314.1 GCA_021204375.1 Bacteroides sp. | reverse complement strand
TCAAAATATTTTCGTTTTTATTTTTTAGCCGGTAAATGGGCTGAGGTTTCGTTTTTAAGTAAATAAAAAATTGGGAATATTTAATAAAAATTATAGAGGGAAATGTGTCAAATGACTGTGTAAAGAATCGTATTTCTTATTTCCTGTAGCCTTTATGGTTTCCTTATTATATTGGGCCTACAGCCCGGATACCTATATTTATTAAGTTCCCCGGCGTTGCCGGGGGCTATTAAGTTCTTTGATCTTTTTACAATGTTTTTAATAGAATCCCGGAGGGATTAAATCTCAATAACCCCTAGTGAAGAGAGCGAAGCGAACGACTGGGGGTAAAGCAGATACTTTATCCTATCAACGCCGAAGGTGTTGAATCTGTTTTTATCATTCAACCCACTCCGTGCATAGCCGTCAGGTTAAGAATAAAAGAGCCACCCTTTGAATAGAGTTGGATGAACTGAAGGCCCTACTGATCCTAACCCGGCACGGAAGTGCTGGGTATCAGATTGATAGATCTTAGAGTGCTACAGGCACGAAACAAAACTACCGGAGGGTTTCGGCCGTCCTTACAAGACTTAACACTCTGATATATAACTACCCAGGGTGGAACCCTGGGCTAGGATCGGGCGCTGTTTCACAGCTTAAAAAATCTTCTGACTTAATCAGAACTACTTCCCAGGCTATAATCGTTTGGGTGTTAGTATACCGATATATAGACTTCAAAATCAGTTCTTTCGCTCTTAACCTGACGGCTATGCCACTTCGGGGTTGAGTCTATGGCAGCTTTCCACTTCACCGGTCGCTTAAAGCTTCACCGGGAGCAAATAAGAAGCCGCTACTATACGTCTCGTACAGAAGATCCTAAATTTTGATGGGTCACCCTACTAACTACTGATATAATCACTGGGATTCTCCTGATAAACCTCTTTAAAGCATTTGGTAAAATAGGAGGGTGAAGAGAATCCGGCCATAAATGCTACCTCGGAGATGGAGTAGTCATTTCCGGAAAACAGTTGTTTCGCATATTTCAGCCGGATTATTTTTATCAGTTCATTGGGTGTAGAATCGGTGGATGACTTTATTTTTCGGTATAGCTGTACCCGCGACATATTGAGTGATCGGGCAATATCATCCACACAGAGGTCCGGGTCGGATAGGTGCTCTTCAATATACTTTTTAAATCCGTCAATAAAGTCCTGCTCCTTGTCTGCCAGTTTCGATTGAGGGGAATCGGTGATCAGAATATTCCCAAAGGTCTCTTTGAGTTTTTCCCTGCCTTCGATCAGTTTCCGGATCCGGGTATTGAGCAGGGTGGCATTAAAGGGCTTGGGTACATAGGCATCTGCTCCACTCTCGAAACCGGTCATTTTTTTGTTCATCCAGGGAGCAGGCGGTAAGAAGCACAACGGGAATATGACTGGTGGGCATGTGGTTTTTAAGTTCTCCGCAGAGCTCGTATCCATCTTTTAAGGGCATCATTACATCGCTGATAACCAGGTCAGGGATATATTTTTTGGCTTTTTCTACTCCTTCCATACCATTGTGGGTCTTCAGTATGATATAGTTATCTTCGAGGGAGGAGGTGATAAAGTTCCTTATATCGGTATTGTCTTCGACTACCAGAATAATGTGTTTGTTCTTTTTCTCTTTGCTACCGGACAGCATTTTATCCGGCTGGGTTTCCCTTTCCAGTTCGAGTCGTTGTTTGGTGTATTCACCCTGCCCGGATAGATCCCGGGTATCCGGCCGGGTGGATTCTTCCTGTATAAAGTGGAGAAAGACATGGAAGGTAGTGCCCTCTTTCTTCGAGCTTTCTACTTCGATGCGGCCCCGGTGAACTTCTACCAGTGTTTGTGTCAGCGCCAGACCGATCCCGATTCCTTCTTTGGTGTCTTCGACTTTATAGAAGCGTTGGAATATATTTTGTTGCTCCATACCTGGAATATAGGAGCCGGTATTTGAAACGGAGATAACGGCATACTCTTCGTCTTCGTGGGTCCGGGTGGTGATGGTTACCTTTATTTTGCCGGATTCGTTTACATACCTGAAGGCGTTGGAAAGCAGGTTGGAATATATTTTTTCGAGTTTCTCCTTATCAAACCATAGCTCTAAGTCTGATCCGTCGGTCTCGAAGGATAGTTCCATATTTTTCCGGTGTTTGTACTCTTCAAACAACCGGGTGAGCTCTTCCAGGAAAGGGATTAAAGGGTTCCGGGTGAAATTGACATTCATTTTACCATTCTCGTAACTGCGGAACTCTATGATCTCTGAAATTAAGAAGAGGAGCCGGTTGCTGTTCCTTTTTATCAGGGAAAGCATTTCGTGTTGTTTGTCAGTCAGGTTCTTTCCGGCCATCAGGGAGTCGACAGGGCCGAGTATAAGGGAAAGGGGAGTTTTAAATTCGTGCGATATATTGGTAAAGAAGACCAGTTTGGCATGGATGGCCTCTTTTAGTTGTGCAGAGAGGAGCTCAAGCTGTTCTTTTTGCTCTTTCAATCTTTCTGCCTGCCGTTTTATCTCCTCATTCTGGCGGGCCAACTGCCGGTTTGCTTTGCTTTTGAGACGGTAGGCCCGGGCGGCGAACAGGAGGACGGCAATTAAGAGGGCAAGTGCCAGGAGGGAGCTATAGAAAAGGGTACGTTGGTTGGCATATCGGACCAGGCTGGTATCCAGCAGTTGGTTGATACGGTCTATTTTTAACTGGGACTCTACGATCTGGCTGGTCTGCAACTGTAAAACACGGGCATTGGTCTGGTCGACTGCGGCAGTGGGCAGGATGTTCTCTTTGTGATACGGCTCTCCGGTAAGTATCTGATAGGCTAAGGCAATGACTTTATCTCCTCCGGTGGGATAGATAAAGGAGGCATCGATCAGCCCCTTTTTGATACTCTCTATTCCTCCACTGGGACCGTACAGGGCATCTATCCCGATAATGAACGGACGCTGGCCGCTGTACCGGATGGTAGCCTCGTGTACACCAAGGGCCATGGGGTCGTTCATGGCAAAGACCAGATCGACCTTCCGGATGGTTTCCAGGATCTTCTCCATTTGCTTCCGGGCTTCCTCTTTCAGGAAGTCTACTCTGGCTTCTGCTACTATTTTTATATCGGGATATGCGGATAGGGCCTCCATAAAGCCCTGATAGCGTTCGGTATCGGCAGTGGAGCCTTCAAAGCCGCGCATTACTACTACCTCTCCTTTTCCTCTCAGTACTCCGGCAGCATATAGACCGAGCTCATAAGCTAATTGATAATTGTCACCGCCTACATAGGTGGTATAGGCTTCTGAGTCTATTTTGCGGTCGATCAGAATGACGGGGATACCGGCCTGACAGGCTTTTTCGATAGAGGGTGTTAAGGCGGCCGATTCATTGGGTGAGACCACAAGCAGATCTACCTTCCGGTCGATAAACGACTGAACATCGGCGATCTGCCGGCGGGTGTCATCCTTCACGGTTCTTATCTCTACTTCCATACCCGGGTAAAAGGAGGCTTCACGCACCATTTCGCTGTTTAGAG
>JAJPZL010000309.1 GCA_021204375.1 Bacteroides sp. | reverse complement strand
GAATATGAACCGTAACGCCAATAGCAATGGCAAAAAGAAGGAACTTTACCCATATAACAGGGACTACCTAAAAGATACAATACAACATCGTTGCCCACATCAAGGACACAGATAAAATTTTAGCACGCAAAGGAATAGCTTTGTGTTTGCGGAAATTACGGATGTAAGGGCCTAAATGCTTTTGATTTAACAACCAGTTATAAAGACGTGGAGAACTTTTACAATAGAGAGCGGCTGTCAATAAGAGAAAAGGAGTCGTGGGCAAAAGGGGGAGAAAAATTCCGATGATTCCCAATGCCAGAGATATGCTGCCAAGTATGATGAAAAGAATTCTCACGGCAGATCTTATTAACGCACGGGAGGAGAGGCTCGAACTCCCGACACCTGGTTTTGGAGACCAGTGCTCTACCAACTGAGCTACTCCCGTGTTTGCGGATGCAAATGTAATCTAATATTTTAATCCGGCAAAGACTCCGCAGGTTTTATTTTAAAATGTTTTTCCCACTCTTCCGGTTTAAATCCGATAAGGACAAAATCTTCTCCGATAAGTAGCGGACGCTTAATGAGTTTACCGTTATCCGCCAGTAAACGGATCTGCTCTTCTTTGGATAAAACGGGGAGTTTCTCTTTCAGGTTGAGTTCTTTATATACCACTCCACTGGTACTGAAGAATTTCTTTACCGGTATCCCGCTCCGGCTGATCCACTCCTTTAGCTCTTCGAACGAAGGATTCTCCTCTACAATGTGACGCTCATTCACTGAGATCTGGTGATTAATAAGCCATTTTTTCGCATTCCGGCAGGTACTGCACCCCGGATACCATAAGAATAAATCTTTTTTCATTGTATCGTGTTCTTACATCATTTTTAATTCTTCAAACATGTTGCGGTAGTAAAGAGCTTTTTTTCTCTAAAGCGAGCGGATAGGCCCGGGAGGAGGAGAGTATTCGGTACAACTTTTTAATACCCGTATCGGTTATAAACTCACTGTATCCCCCTACTGTCGGCTGGGTAGCATGTAGCTGCTCACACAATATATCCGTTGCTTTCTGTCCGGTAGTCACAATAGCTTTGCAACAGGGCATCCTTTCCAGAAGCTTTCCTACATCGGTAGGTTCTACCACCTCTAAGAATTTATCCGAAGCATTATCCTGCAAACGTCTTATTTGAGTTGCCGTATCATAAATTCCTATTCCCTTTTCGCACAGGAACGCTATGATCCGTTCTTTACAGAAATGCTTACCCGACTCTTCCAGAAAGTAGCTTTTGTCATTGAAAAAGATAACTCCGAATATTCTCCACATATCATTCTGAAGGTTCGGGTAATAAAAATCCATACTCCAGCGTTTACGTTGCGGGGGAAAACTTCCCAGCATTAAAAGTACGGCACCTTCCGGAATGAAAGGTTCCAGCGGATGCCTCTCTGTTTCAGGTAATCTATTATCTGTCATACCAATTCTAAATTACTGATCTTATCTGTTACTTTAAACTCATAACCGGGATATTCATACAAGCTGAACCGTGGTTCTGTTTCTCCGCAGGTATAATTCCAGATCGAAGCATACTCTTCCACTTTTTCTCCCATCTTATCCAGCTGTCTCAGATAAGCGGCTACAGATTTATTCTCCAGAATATATACTTTGCCTATTTTATTAATGATCGGGCTGTGATTCCGGTCATGATCGTGATCAAACCGGAGGATCCGTTTACCTTCGGCTGTGATCCCGATTGTTTCGAAAGTCATACTTTTACCGATAGCCGGCAGGTTCAGTACATTCCGGTCGGTGGCCAGGAAAGGAAGATGGTTCTTCCGCATCAGATACTGAATATCTTTCTGCTTGTTCTTACTGTAATAAAGAATATCCGCCAGCCTTTTTTGTTCACTCTCTTTGATAATTCCTGCCGATTTTTCCTCATTCTGTTCCTGAAGAGAGCGGCTATTGGGGGTAAATACCGTATAATTTTCATTAAATCCTTTTACCGAAAAGGTATAATAGCATATTACTCCCAGTGAATTAAGCGTTTGACGTAGTTTAGCTGTGTGCCCTCTCCGGGAAGCAGCTACATTATATACAAGTTGATTCGTGATGTTCCATCCTGCTTCTAGCAATAAGCGGATCGCTCTTTCTGCTTCCGGTGTTACCTCCAGAGGGGATTGGAAGTGAGTCTGGATAATGAACTGCTTCATACCTATAGCTATTCCCTTTTGCCTGAAATCTTTTAAGATCGCGATCAGCTCCTCATTGATCCGCATAGGGAGGTAGGCCAACAGCCGGGACCCTAATCTTACCCGTATCAGTTCTGCATACTTCTCTCCATCCGGTCGGTTCAGATTTGCTTTTTTCTTGCGGATAGCCATTCTGTATACTGCATCCAGTATGTTCCGAAGCGTACTGTTCTGGCTCATAAGGGCATCTCCACCGGTGATCAGGATGTCCCTTAACTGAGTATCCTCCTCAAAATAGAGCATAAGCCTGCGCAGTTTCTTTTCCCAGGACTCTTTAGGCTTCAGGCTCTCGAACTCAAAATTAAGGCGTTTGCTCTGAAAATCGTACATGCGCTGGCAGGAGGCACAAAGCCCGCCACAGGCTCTTCCCATAGAGTCCGGGATCAGGATCGCCACCTCCGGATAACGCCGGTGGATATTATTCCCGTCCGGAAGAAGCCACCCCGCGGCATTGGGTTTTCCGGTCTCTACCGTATCTTCCTTCTCCCAGGCCCGTATCCCACCATAGGTAGTTACCAATTCTTCCGTATATAGAATATAGCTCCGGATCGCTTCATCATTATATCCCTGGCCCGTTGTATTCAGAAGGGATAGATAATAGGGAGTGGCAAAAAAAGGCATACCTTTTTTCTTAGCCTGAGCGAGAAGTTCCATCGTCTCTTCCGAAAGTGAATAGTTCAGGAATTTATTAAGTTCCGAAGGTTTTTTAATAGCCATAGCCAGCTGAAAACGGGGTTCGTTCCACCAGGTTGAAACAGTGCTGAGCTTTTCTTCGTACGAACTCTCCTCTTCAAATTTGTAGCGAGTCGAGGGACTGTGCCGGTTCTCAATTTTAGCAACCAGCAAATGCAACATGCGTTCTTTGTTTGCTTTTCGTATCTCCTGGATTTCGGGCTTCAGTCCACAGGGCCATCGTTTCATGGCGGTTCTCAGGTCGTTTCGTGTAAAGGAGATTTGAGTCTCCGATTCCAGTTCCCGGAATTGATGATAAAGATCCAGAAATATATCCGTATTACCGGTATGATCCGGTTTTCCGGTCAGGAATTGCCATAATAAACGGATGGTACAAAGCTGTATTTCCTCCTCCTGAGATAATTCGTAAATGGTTTGTCCGTCAGATTCGATCAGGGAAAGAATATATTTGCCCGCCCGCTTTCCGGCTTGCGGATGATTCTCTACATACTTATTAAGTTCCTCTTTAAACCCCTCTGCTGCTTCACTCTGGATAGCCAGACTGGTTATTTTCGGAAGATCCTGAAAATAGATCTGTTTGAGTCGGGCAGGATTCAGAT
>JAJPZL010000505.1 GCA_021204375.1 Bacteroides sp. | reverse complement strand
TAGTGTCGGAAATTAAACATAATAATATAATAAAAATAGTTAAGATGCCTACAATTCAGCAATTAGTAAGAAAAGGAATAGCTGTTTTGATTGAAAAGAGTAAATCTCCTGCACTTGATTCATGTCCTCAAAGACGTGGAGTATGTGTGAGAGTATATACTACTACTCCTAAAAAACCGAATTCAGCTATGCGCAAAGTCGCTCGTGTACGTTTGACTAACCAGAAAGAGGTAAACTCTTATATTCCGGGTGAAGGTCACAACCTGCAGGAGCACTCGATTGTACTTGTACGCGGTGGTCGTGTAAAAGACCTTCCGGGGGTTCGTTATCATATTGTTCGTGGTACTTTGGATACTGCCGGTGTAGCGGGCCGTACTCAGCGTCGTTCGAAATATGGTGTTAAACGCCCTAAGCCGGGACAGGCAGCTCCTGCAAAGAAAAAATGATCTGAAACAGGATCAAACAGAAAAAACAAATTATTTACGTTTGTTGGAATAGCTAAAAAGGTTGAGTAAATAGCCCGGCGGGGGTATTGAAGACATGATGGCAACCCAAACAAAAATTTATTTTCAAACAAATGAGAAAAGCAAAACCGAAAAAACGGGTGATCCTTCCGGATCCCGTATTCAACGATCAGAAGGTTTCAAAGTTCGTGAATCATCTTATGCATGATGGTAAAAAGAATACTTCGTATGAAATCTTTTATGCAGCACTCGAGACTGTAAAGGCTAAACTTCCCAACGAGAAAAAAACTGCTCTGGAAATCTGGAAAAAGGCTTTGGATAATGTAACTCCTCAGGTAGAGGTTAAATCCCGTCGTGTGGGTGGTGTTACTTTCCAGGTACCTACTGAGATCCGTGCGGAACGTAAAGAATCCATTTCCATGAAGAATCTGATCCTTTTTGCCCGCAAAAGAGGGGGTAAATCAATGGCTGATAAACTGGCTGCTGAGATCATGGATGCCTTTAATGAGCATGGTGGTGCTTATAAACGTAAAGAGGATATGCATAGAATGGCTGAAGCCAACCGTGCATTTGCTCATTTTAGATTCTAATACTAAACACACAATCATTAAATAGTAAAGGAACTGAAAATGGCAAAGAAAGATTTACATTTGACCCGCAATATCGGTATCATGGCTCACATTGATGCCGGAAAAACTACTACTTCCGAAAGAATTTTGTTCTATACAGGTCTGACCCACAAGATCGGTGAGGTACACGATGGTGGTGCTACCATGGACTGGATGGAACAGGAGCAGGAACGTGGTATTACGATTACTTCTGCTGCTACTACTACCCGTTGGAATTATAAGGGTGATACCTATAAGATCAACCTGATCGATACTCCGGGACACGTTGACTTTACAGTAGAGGTAGAACGTTCACTTCGTATCCTGGATGGGGCAGTAGCTACTTATTGTGCGGTAGGTGGAGTGGAACCTCAGTCGGAAACCGTATGGCGCCAAGCTGATAAATATAATGTTCCCCGTATCGGTTATGTGAATAAGATGGACCGTTCGGGAGCTGACTATTATGAAGTGATCCGCCAGATGAAAGATGTACTGGGAGCTAACCCCTGTGCGATCGCTATTCCTATCGGTGCGGAAGAGAAGTTCAAAGGTCTGGTAGACCTGATCACCATGAAGGCTATCTACTGGCACGATGAAACAATGGGTGCCGATTATTCAGTGGAAACGATCCCGGCTGACCTGGTAGATGAAGCTCAGGAGTGGAGAGATAAGATGCTGGAAGCTGTGGCTGATTATGATGACACGCTGATGAAAAAATATTTCGAGGATCCTTCAACGATCACAGAAGAGGAGATCATGAGAGCGCTTCGTGCTGCTACTGTTCAGATGGCTATCGTTCCGATGACGTGTGGTTCTTCTTTCAAGAATAAGGGTGTACAGCTTTTGCTGGATTGTGTGTGTGCATTTTTGCCTTCTCCGCTGGATACTGAGGCTATAGTTGGTACGGTTCCGGGTACAGAGGAGGAGATCAAACGTTTGCCTTCGGAAGATGAGCCTACGGCTGCGCTTGCATTTAAGATCGCTACTGACCCGTATGTAGGTCGTCTTACTTTCTTCCGTGTTTATTCGGGTAAGGTAGATGCCGGTTCATACGTCTTTAATAGTCGCTCGGGTAAGAAAGAGCGTGTTTCACGTCTGTTCCAGATGCACTCAAACAAGCAGAATCCTGTGGATGTGATCGGTGCGGGTGATATTGGTGCCGGTGTTGGTTTTAAAGATATCCGTACCGGGGATACACTGTGTGATGAAAATAATCCTATTACACTGGAAGCGATGGAATTCCCGGATCCGGTGATCGGTATTGTGGTGGAACCGAAAACTCAGAAAGACCTTGATAAGCTTTCTAACGGTTTGGCTAAACTGGCTGAGGAGGATCCAACCTTTACTGTGAAGACAGACGAACAGTCCGGGCAGACAGTTATCTCAGGGATGGGTGAGCTTCACCTGGATATTATTATCGACCGTCTGAGAAGAGAGTTCAAGGTTGAGTGTAACCAGGGACGTCCCCAGGTGTCGTATAAAGAAGCTATTACTAAAACAGTTGATCTTCGTGAAGTATATAAGAAACAGACTGGTGGACGTGGTAAGTTTGCTGATATCATTGTGAAGATCGGTCCGATCGATGAGGATTATACGCAGGGAGGCCTTCAGTTTGTTGACGAAGTGAAGGGTGGTAATATTCCTAAGGAGTTCATTCCTTCTGTACAGAAAGGTTTTGCTACTGCTATGAAGAACGGTGTACTTGCCGGTTATCCTGTGGATTCTTTGAAGGTAGTACTTACCGACGGTTCTTTCCACCCGGTAGACTCTGACCAGCTTTCTTTCGAGATATGTGCGATCCAGGCTTACAAGAATGCGTGTGCTAAAGCGGGTCCCGTACTGCTGGAACCTATTATGAAGCTGGAAGTGGTTACTCCGGAAGAGAACATGGGGGATGTGATCGGTGACCTTAACAAGCGTCGTGGTCAGGTAGAAGGTATGGAGTCAAGCCGTTCGGGAGCTTGTGTGGTAAAGGCTAAGGTGCCATTGGCGGAAATGTTCGGTTATATAACTGCTCTGCGTACCATCACCTCGGGTCGTGCTACTTCTTCTATGACTTATTCACACCACTCTCCGGTCTCTACTTCGATCGCTAAGGCGGTACTGGAAGAGGTGAAAGGTCGTGTTGATTTGATTTAATATTAAAGCAAAATAAATTATGAGCCAAAAAATCAGAATTAAATTAAAATCTTACGATCATAATTTGGTGGATAAATCTGCTGAAAAGATCGTAAGGATTGTGAAGAGCACAGGGGCTATTGTAAGCGGACCTATTCCGCTTCCTACTCACAAGCGTATCTTTACGGTGAACCGCTCAACTTTCGTGAACAAGAAATCAAGAGAGCAGTTTGAGCTTGCTTCTTTCAAGCGTCTTATTGATATCTACAGCTCTACTGCTAAGACTGTGGATGCGCTTATGAAGCTGGAATTGCCGAGCGGTGTGGAAG
>JAJPZL010000332.1 GCA_021204375.1 Bacteroides sp. | reverse complement strand
GTCCGGGTCACGCCGACTACGTTAAGAACATGGTTACCGGTGCTGCTCAGATGGATGGTGCTATCATCGTAGTTGCTGCTACTGATGGTCCTATGCCTCAGACTCGTGAGCACATCCTGTTGGCTCGTCAGGTAAACGTACCGAAACTGGTTGTATTTATGAACAAATGCGACATGGTTGACGACGAAGAGATGTTGGAACTGGTTGAAATGGAAATGAGAGAACTTCTTTCTTTCTACGATTTCGACGGTGACAATACTCCTATCATCCGTGGTTCTGCCCTGGGTGGACTTAACGGTGTTGAAAAATGGGAAGAAAAGATCATGGAGCTGATGGATGCTGTGGATACATGGATCCCGCTGCCTCCGCGTGATATGGATAAACCATTCCTGATGCCGGTTGAGGACGTATTCTCAATTACGGGTCGTGGTACTGTTGCTACAGGTCGTATCGAAGCTGGTATCTGTAAAGTAGGTGACGAAGTTCAGATCATCGGTCTGGGAGCTAAAGCTAAAAAATCAGTAGTAACCGGTGTTGAAATGTTCCGTAAACTTCTGGATATAGGTGAAGCGGGTGACAACGTGGGTCTTCTTCTTCGTGGTATCGACAAAGATGAGATCAAACGTGGTATGGTTATCTGCCATCCGGGAAAGATCACTCCTCACACTACATTCAAAGCTGAGGTGTATATCCTGAAAAAAGAAGAAGGTGGACGTCATACTCCGTTCCACAACAAATACCGTCCTCAGTTCTATCTTCGTACGTTAGACTGTACAGGTGAGATCACTCTTCCGGAAGGAACTGATATGGTAATGCCTGGTGATAACGTAACTATTACTGTAGAACTGATCTACCCGGTAGCTCTTAACTTAGGTCTTCGTTTCGCGATCCGTGAAGGTGGACGTACAGTAGGAGCAGGTCAGATCACTGAAATTCTGAACTAATATATTTATACTTGTCAGTTCCCATATGTTACATATGAGAACTGATATATATACGGGAGTAGCTCAGTTGGTAGAGCACTGGTCTCCAAAACCAGGTGTCGGGAGTTCGAGCCTCTCCTCCCGTGCTAATATTCTGCAATGAAAAAGATCATAGAAAATATCAAAGAATCTTACAACGAACTTATTCATAAAGTATCGTGGCCTACGTATTCTGAACTATCAAACAGTGCGGTAGTTGTTTTATCTGCTTCCCTGCTTATCGCGCTGGTTGTGTTCGCAATGGACTCTGCTTTCCAGGCTTTGATGGAAAACATAATCTATCCGAAACTTTAAAAACTGAGAGAAATGTCTGAGGTTGAAAAAAAATGGTACGTCCTGCGTGCCATTAGTGGAAAAGAATCCAAGGTAAAAGAGTATCTCGAAGCTGATATTAAAAACAGCGATCTTAGTGAATATGTATCTCAGGTCCTGATCCCGACGGAAAAAGTTTATCAGGTACGTAACGGAAAGAAGATAATGAAAGAGAGAAGTTATCTTCCGGGTTATGTTCTGATAGAGGCTGCATTGGTAGGTGAGGTCGCTCACCATTTGAGGAATACTCCCAATGTGATCGGATTTCTGGGTGGTTCCGAAAAACCGGTTCCTTTGAGACAGTCTGAAGTGAACCGTATCTTGGGTACGGTAGACGAACTGCAAAACAGGGATGATGAAATGAACATCTCCTATGTGGTGGGCGAGACTGTAAAGGTAACATTCGGTCCTTTCAGTGGTTTCAGTGGTATTATCGAAGAGGTGAATACTGAGAAGAAAAAACTCAAGGTCATGGTGAAGATATTCGGACGGAAAACTCCGCTCGAATTGGGCTTTATGCAGGTAGAGAAGGAATAGTGCCGGTTACGCAGTATTGTTCTTTTCATTAAATTTTCATATATTAAAATCTAAAAAATGGCTAAAGAAGTTGCTGGACTAATCAAATTACAGATTAAAGGAGGCGCTGCAAATCCATCACCACCCGTAGGTCCTGCGTTAGGATCGAAGGGTATTAACATTATGGAGTTTTGTAAGCAATTCAATGCCAGAACCCAGGACAAAGCAGGTAAGGTATTACCTGTGGTTATTACTTACTATGCTGACAAGTCTTTTGACTTTGTTATCAAGACTCCTCCGGTTGCCATTCAATTACTTGAAGTGACAAAACAGAAAAGCGGATCAGCCGAACCGAACCGTAAGAAGATCGCTGAGATCTCCTGGGACCAGGTGCGTGCGATAGCAGAAGATAAGATCGTTGACCTGAACTGTTTTACGGTAGAGGCTGCCATGAGAATGGTAGCGGGTACTGCGAGAAGTATGGGTATCACAGTAAAAGGGGAATTCCCGGGTAATAATTAAAAACTTCAATTATAATGGGTAAACTGACAAAAAATCAAAAGTTAGCTGCAGAAAAAATTGAAGCAGGGAAAGCATACTCACTAAAAGAAGCGGCATCACTGGTAAAGGAGATTACCTTTTCCAAATTTGATGCTTCCGTAGATATTGATGTACGTTTAGGTGTGGATCCCCGTAAAGCCAACCAGATGGTAAGAGGTGTTGTATCTCTTCCTCACGGTACTGGTAAAGATGTACGGGTACTGGTACTTTGTACACCGGATGCTGAAGCTGCTGCAAAAGAGGCAGGTGCTGATTATGTGGGTCTGGACGAGTATATCGAAAAGATCAAAGGCGGATGGACCGATATTGATGTGATTATTACTATGCCGTCTGTTATGGGTAAGATCGGTGCGTTGGGACGTGTTTTAGGTCCGCGCGGTTTGATGCCCAATCCTAAGAGTGGTACTGTAACAATGGATGTTGCTAAAGCTGTAAAAGAGGTAAAACAGGGTAAGATCGACTTTAAAGTGGATAAGACCGGTATTGTACATACTTCTATCGGTAAAGTTTCATTTGATGCGGAGAAAATCCGTGATAATGCGAAAGAGTTCATTGCAACGCTGATGAAACTGAAACCTACTGCAGCCAAAGGTACATATATCAAGAGTATTTATCTTTCTAGCACAATGAGTTTGGGTATTAAGATTGACCCTAAATCAGTGGATGAAAATTAATAATTCAGAGAACAATGAGAAAGGAAGATAAAAGTACAGTCATTAAAAGTATTGCATCGACTATACAGGAGTACGGTCATTTCTACCTGGTGGATACCACTGCTATAAATGCGGCGGCTACCAGCGACCTGAGAAGGAAATGTTTCAAGGCTGACATCAAACTGATGGTGGTTAAGAACACTCTTCTTGAGAAAGCTCTTGAATCTCTGGAAGGAGATTACTCACCGCTTTACGGCTCTCTGAAGGGTACGACTGCAATTATGTTTACCAATACTGCCAATGCTCCTGCGAAACTGATCAAGGATACGGCAAAGGATGGTATTCCGGGCCTGAAGGCGGCGTATGCGGAAGAAAGCTTCTACGGCGCTGATCAGCTGGAGGCTCTAGTTAATATTAAGAGCAAGAACGAGGTTATCGCAGATATCATCGGCTTGTTACAGTCACCGGTCAAGAATGTTATTTCTGCTCTTCAGTCGGGTGGTAACACAATTCACGGGGTACTTAAAACTCTGGGAGAAAG
>JAJPZL010000400.1 GCA_021204375.1 Bacteroides sp. | reverse complement strand
CTAAGATACTGTTAGGTCAGATAGGTGTGATTACGCTGGTACTTCCTGTTGGTATCGTCACCTTTCTTTGTAGCTTTTTTACCTGGCTGATCATCTACGGTTCTTCTGGTATATTTTTACCTAAAATTTATACTTTGCTTTTTGCCTTATTCTTAATGGCCGGTATCTATGTCTTTTTTTGCTTTTATCAATGGTCCGGTGCACCGGGGAGACAGTAGTTTCTTTTTCCATACAGAAGAGACAAATGCCTGCTGCGAACAGGTTACTCCCTCCAGGGAGCAATACGAGGATTACCTGCAATATGCCGGATCATTAAAGGTAGAAAAATAGATTGAACAAAAATTTTCAAGTGTCTATTCTTCCACTTTATTAATGGATAAGAACGGGATGCCTTATTCGGGAAAGTTATATCTGTATAGTCCAAAACTGAAAATTAATCCCTTACCCCGGAAAAAAGAGGTTTTACTCTATTATATAGATGGTTTTTTATGGGGATATTCTTATGGAGAAGCCCATTTACCGACCAAATATACTGACAGAGCCCTCCTGCATTTACCGGGTATGCCCACTTCCCTCCCTTACCTAATTGACAGAACATACGAGAAGAAGGCTTTGGCAGCTTTATCCTTGGGGGGAGAATACTATAGTATGCCTGATAACAGATTGTTGGCTCTGAGAGAAGATAACAAATTGTATCTGGGAGAGATATACTATCATTACAATGGTCTGTTGAGTTATATTTCATGGAAAACCATGGAACTGGAGGAGGACCTGGACTGGTATCATTTTGAGAGCTCGTCCTTTGATACATTGGGCTATAGTGGTGATAGGTCGGATTGGAAAGCCAGTAATTTTATTCCTATGGATACTATTCCTGAAGTGTTGCAAACCGGAGGAATGAAAGATCCTGAAAAAATAAAATTTATGGAAGAAACCTTCGTTAACCCTATTCGGGTATGGTTATCGGAAAATAACTATACATGGAAATCCAATAAATCCCTTTTCTTTAATTTGTGTAGCTTGTATGGTTTTGCTGAAGAGGAAAAATATCCGGTTAATATCCTGATGGTGGATGCCCGTGACAGATCCATTCACGAGATGGAACCGGATGAGAGAAAACATATCAGGGAGATACTTAACCAGTGTCTCATTGAGCCTCAACTGGATGCCCCACATAAAAAACACCTTTGGTGTAGCGATTCGACTGCCTATTTTGTAATAGAAGAAAATGGCAGCGGGAAAAACTTTTTATTAGGATATATAGACGGACGGTTTATTATGAAAAATAATTTTTATACCTTTATTTTCCGGAGGAGAAAGAACCGGAATTTACCGAACAGATCCTCCGTTACATCCGGAAATACACAGAACCGGAGGGTATGTAAACAGAAAAAAGAAATCAGGCTCGATTGCTTATATACCAGGAAAGAACAAGGAAAGATAAAAGATAGAGCCGGCATAAAAAGGAGAGGATCCTTACCGGATATTATACCGGCAATTTTTCTTTGAATAATTTTTTCAGTTTGATCAGTTCGTCCCGGTATTGGGCAGCTTCCATAAATTCCATCTTTTTGGCAGCTTCCTGCATCAGCTTGCGGGTACGCTGAATACTCTTTTCCAGCTGCGGCCTGGTCATATATTCCACGATCGGATCGGCAACCATACTGCTTTCCACAGGCCCGGCATAAGCTCCTGCTACCTCTGCTTCGTTCTCTTTATTCCCGAATATCGCAAGGTTACGTGCTTTTTTAATTTGTTGCGGAGTAATACCGTGTTCTTCGTTATAAGCAATTTGCTTCTCACGCCGACGATTGGTCTCATCAATGGTTTTCCTCATGCTATCCGTTATTTTATCGGCATACATAATTACCATCCCATTTACATTACGGGCTGCACGTCCGGCTGTTTGTGTCAGGGAACGGTGGGAGCGGAGGAAACCTTCTTTGTCGGCATCCAGAATAGCGACCAGAGAAACCTCCGGAAGGTCAAGTCCCTCCCTGAGCAGGTTCACACCCACCAGTACATCGTGAAGCCCCTGTCTGAGCTCATCCATGATCTTTATACGATCCAGTGTATCCACGTCGCTGTGTATATAGGTACAACGAATATCGTTACGAAGCAGGTAGTCCGTGAGTTCTTCTGCCATGCGTTTGGTCAGCGTAGTTACCAATACACGCTCTTCCCGCTCTACCCGTAACTGGATCTCTTCCATCAGGTCGTCTATCTGGTTGAAGCTGGGGCGCACTTCTATGATCGGATCCAGCAGTCCTGTAGGACGGATCACCTGTTCCACTACTATCCCTTCCGATTTCATGAGTTCATAATCAGCTGGGGTTGCACTTACATAGATCACCTGGTTGGTCATGGATTCAAACTCCTCAAATTTGAGCGGCCGGTTATCCATAGCAGCCGGAAGCCGGAAGCCATACTCTACCAGGTTGGTTTTACGTGTTTTATCACCTCCATACATAGCATGTACCTGGGGAATACTTACATGGCTTTCGTCAATGACCATCAGGAAGTCTTCCGGAAAAAAGTCGAGCAGACAGTAAGGACGGGTGCCGGGAGCACGGCCGTCAAAGTACCGGGAGTAGTTCTCTATACCTGAGCAGTGGCCCAGTTCCCGGAGCATCTCCATATCATAAGTGACCCGTTCGTAAAGTCGTTTAGCCTCAAAAGGTTTGCCAATTTCCTCAAACCAGGCTACCTGTTTGGTCAAGTCGTCTTCTATCTGGTGAATGGCCCGCAGGGCAGTCTCTTTGGTAGTCATAAAGAGATTAGCGGGATATATTTTGTAATCGTTGAAAGTAGCAGTAGTATGTCCCGTTACAAGATCTACCTCTTCAATCCCATCGATCTCATCTCCCCAGAAGGTTACCCGGAGTATATTATCCGTATAAGCCAGGTAGATATCTACCGTATCGCCTTTCACCCGGAAGTTACCCCGGCCCAGTTCGAGATCATTCCGGGAGTAGAGACTCTCTACCAGCCGCCTTAAAAAAACATTCCGGTCCAGAAGTTTACCCCGGATTACTTCAATTACATTTTCATAAAAGTCGGCAGGATTGCCCATACCATATATGCAGGATACGGAAGCTACTACAATTACATCTTGTCTTCCTGAAAGCAGGGCAGATGTGGCAGCCAGCCGTAGTTTATCAATCTCGTTATTGATCTGAAGATCTTTTTCAATATAGGTATCACTACCCGGAAGATAGGCTTCCGGTTGGTAATAATCGTAATAAGAGACATAATATTCTACCGCATTATTGGGAAAAAAAGATCTAAACTCGCTATATAACTGGGCAGCCAGGGTTTTATTGTGGCTTAGTATCAGGGTGGGCTTATTAACACGACTGATCACATTAGCAATTGTAAAAGTTTTACCCGATCCTGTCACTCCAAGCAGTGTCTGTCCGGGTACACCTGATAATACCCCCTCTGTTAGTTGTTCGATGGCCTCCGGTTGGTCGCCGGTAGGTTTATATGCAGATGTCAGTGCAAATTTCTTGTATAAAAAGTATATTTAGATTGGTAAAGTTACTGCTTTTATACAGCACTAACAAA
>JAJPZL010000163.1 GCA_021204375.1 Bacteroides sp. | reverse complement strand
GAATAAGTTAATACTGTTACTGATACTGTTTGTGCTGGTTACTGCGTTTAAAACGGCAGATCCGGTGATCACCATTTTTATGATCGGAGATTCTACGATGGCGAATAAGAGCCTGAAAGGAGGAAATCCCGAAAGAGGATGGGGACATATGTTACCGGGCTTCCTGCAGGGGAATATCCGTGTGGATAACCATGCTCAGAATGGTCGTAGCAGCAAGAGTTTCATAGATGAGGGAAGGTGGGAAAAGGTGATTTCTCAGGTAAAAAAGGGAGATTATGTCTTTATCCAGTTTGGACATAATGATGAGAAAACCGATTCGGCACGGTATACTATACCGGGTTCTACATTTGACGATAACCTGCGTCGCTTTGTCAATGAGACCCGTACCAAAGGAGGGATCCCGGTGCTTTTCAACTCTATTGCCCGTCGTAACTTTAACGATGAGGGAGTGCTGGTAGATACTCACGGAGCCTATCTGGACGCTCCCCGAAATGTAGCGGCAGAGCTGAATGTACCTTTCGTTGATCTCAATAAAATAACTCACGACCTGATGCAGAGACTGGGTGTGGAAGGATCCAAAAAACTTTTAATGTGGGTAGAACCGGGCACGGTACCTTCGGCTCCCGATGGAAAAGAGGATAATACCCACCTCAATATTTACGGAGCCCGTACAGTGGCCGGACTGGCTATAGACGCTATTGCAGAAGCTGTTCCTGAACTGGCACCCTATGTGGTTCACTATGATTTTGTAGTGGCTAAAGATGGTAGCGGTGATTTCTTTACGGTACAGGAGGCGATCTGTGCAGTGCCCGATTTCCGTAAAAATATCCGTACTACGATCCTTATCCGTAAAGGAGAGTATAAGGAGAAGTTAGTAGTACCGGAGAATAAGATCAATGTGGCTTTGATCGGACAGGGAGAGGTGGTCCTTACCTATGATACCTATGCCAGTAAAAAGAACTATTTCGGCGAAGAGACCGGAACATCGGGTTCGGCCAGTACTTATATATATGGTCCTGATTTTTATGCGGAGAATATTACTTTTGCAAATAGTTCCGGCCCGGTCGGACAGGCCGTTGCCTGTTTTGTAAGCGAAGACCGGGCTATGTTTAAGAATTGCCGTTTCCTGGGATTCCAGGATACACTCTATACGTATGGTAAGAACAGCCGTCAGTATTATGAAGATTGTTATGTGGAAGGTACGGTAGACTTTATTTTCGGTTGGTCGACCGCTGTCTTTAATCGTTGCACCATTCATAGTTTAGGGAACGGGTATGTAACTGCACCCTCTACCGATGCGGGTAAAAAGTATGGGTATGTATTTTATGACTGTGACCTGACTGCCGGGCCGGAGGTCAAAGAGGTCTATCTATCCCGTCCCTGGCGGGATTATGGCCGGGCTGTATTTATCCGTTGTAACCTGGGCAGTCATATTCTTCCGGCTGGTTGGGATAACTGGGGTAAAAAGCATGCGGAAAAGACAGCTTTTTTTGCCGAGTATGAGAGCCGGGGGCCGGGGGCTGATCCGAAAGCCCGGGTAAAGTATAGCCATCAGTTGAAGGACCTGAAAGGATATAGTATCGAAGAGGTGCTTGCCGGCAGTGACGGATGGAATCCGCTTACCAACGGGAATCACCTGGTAGAAGTGGTTCGGTAAAAAATAGGTAAGGTATCCGGGAGCGGATACCTTTTTTAATGGTTCCTGTGATCTAATACGGTTGTGGTGTAACAGGTACTTTGATAGTGCCGGGTTGTCTGAACTAGGGATCTGCCTATAAAGAAGATAAAGAACAGGCTTGCTACCAGCATAATTATACAGATCGTCAGATAAGATCTTCTGGGTCCGGATGGATGGAATGTGTTCATCTTTTTCTGATTAATAGGTTGCAAATATAAGGTTCGGATGTTAAGAAGAAATTTCATTGGTATGAAGTTTTTCTCGTATCTCTCTTTTCTTACATAATGGATCAGGGAGGAAAATTGTTTGCCCAATTATCTGATTAAGGAAATCTTTTCAGGTCAACCGGATAGAAGGTCCATTCCGGGGTACGGATGGCAGAGGCTGAAACATCCGTTTCGTACCAGGGGGAGAGTGCCGGATCCGTCGGGTTTATCAGAATATGGATATCCTGTGCCTGCATAGATAAACACCTGATCCAGATAGGCACGGAAGGTCGGGTAGGAGTAGTCTGTCTCCCGGGATGTATACCAGGATACCTGGTTGCCGTTTACCCGGATCCTCTCTCCCCGGGCCCATCGGGAATATTCGGCTTTGAATCCATTGGTGAAATTAAAAGAGATATCCTGATATCTCTTTTAGCGGAAGAGATATTCTGCACGTAAACGGATGATGGCGTCCGCACATTGTTGCAGGTCTCTGTTGCCGATCTCCATGTCTACTACGGCAAAAGCACCCTGCTGATAGGGTTTCTCTTTTCCGTTGTATAACTTTACTTTGCTTCCGGAAGGGAGTAGTGGGAGGTTTCTCAGGTAAAAGACGAAGGAGTCGGAGGGAACGGGTTGCCGGATGTACCCGGCAGGATGTTTGATGCGCGATTCAATGGTGTTACCGTTCGCCGGTCCGTCAGCTCTGCTGAATGAAAAGAGCAGGCTTATACCGGTAAACAGAATAAACAGGATTCTTTTTCTATTCTTCATTCTTCTACACGTTATTTGGAAAAGGATGTTCCCAAATTTATAAAAAAAGTGTAATAGACAAAGCCGTACTCTTACCGGGAAAGCTATAAAAAATTATTTAATCTTCTTTCAGGAAAGCATTCTGCCTGTTCCATGTATAAGTAATGGTTTCCCGGGTAATGAGTTCCAGCTTTTCTCTGTCCCGGGTAGTTACATAATCGGGAGTCGTATAAGTAAAAGTCAGTTGGAGGTTATCCGCAGAGAGATCTGCTTTCCGGAGATAGATATCTGCTATTTTCCGGGTTTGCTCATATTCGTCTGTGGTTAAGGTATCAGCAGCCGGATAGAAGAAATCATCCTCTATGGGTGGTGAAAGAAAGTCTTGGGTAGGTAATGGTTCCCATTGGGACGTATAGAAACGGATCTCACTGTCACAGGCCTTTCCACAAACGGTATGGATGGTACCAATCACAAAAGTCGAGTCACTGGTAGGAAGGAGCTTCATCTGCCAGGAACTTTGTGAAGTAAGATCTATTGCTATATAATTTTCTGTAGCTGCTTTCATTTCCGATTGTCCCTCCAGCCGGTTGGTAACCTGGGCTTTCATCTTACTATCCAGAAAGTCGACCATATCGGCCCGGTTGACCGGAGTAAGCAGGAAGAGGATCGTATCGGGCATTTCTGTAAATAGAGTACGGGCATTCTGTGCGGCAAGGGAGACAGAGAAAAGAGAATATAAGAGGAATATGACTTTTTTCATATCGTACGTTTAATTTTTACAACTTTGAAGGACCGGTTAAAGTTTAAATAGTACCACTCCACTCTTTTATTTTCTCCTGCAAAGATAGAAAATAAAAGAGTGGAGTGGTACTAAAAAGAGAGATGGGGTTTATAATTTAAACCTTATTAGGGAACAAATCTTGTTTCAAAGTAAA
>JAJPZL010000089.1 GCA_021204375.1 Bacteroides sp. | reverse complement strand
CCCTAAAGAAAAAAGAAGATAAAAAAATTAATTCCTATATTACATAGTTTGCTCTATATCTTTCCCGCACTACTATTACCGGGTTGCAGTGACGATAACACCTTGCCCGATTTTGAAGGAGCAGATGCCTATATCACTGGTTTTAAATTAACCAAAGAGGGCACTATCTACAAAGCCTCTATGCTGGAAGAACAAATTTTAGTAACAATTCCTGCTTCGGATTCACTGACAGAAGGGGTTACAGCAGAGATCCGGATCAGCGAAAATGCCAGACTCTCTCCCGATCCATCTACCATTACCAACTTGGAAGAGGAGCACCAGTTTATTGTAACAGCTTACGACCAAAGCCGTAGGATATACCAATATAAGATCAAACGGGAAACGGTAAGCGTATCAGGAGAGATAACCCTTACCTCTCAAAGCGAAGTAGATGCCTTTGCTACCTCCCTGCCGGGTATTATTGAGGGTAGTCTCATTATTGGTAAAGAGAGGGCCGAAAGTGATAACGACTCTATCCGGGATCTTTCTGCCCTGGCCACCCTGAAGCGGATAAAGTACAACCTGATTATCAACCCCACTTTTGCAGGTGAAAGTTTACAGGGGTTAAATAATCTGCAAACCGTGGGTGCTCTTTCGATCAACAATCCTCCCAACGTGAAGGAGGTAGATCTTAGAAACCTGCTCTCTGTGAACCTGGAACTCAGTGTACATGGCCCTGCTATCACCACCCTCAATTTCCGTGACCTGGAATCTATCAGCGATGGTTTTGACCTGAATACCCCCCTGCTCACTACCCTGCAATTGGATGAATTAACCTATTTGGGAGCCTCCCTGACCCTGTCAGGTTTAAGGAACACGGCATTAGAGACGCTGGAACTCCCCAAACTGGTACAGCTGAAAGGCGATCTATCCCTTACCTTGTTCACAGAATTGAACCGGTTAAATCTATCCGCCCTTGAGTCGATAAACAATCTCTCATTTACATCCCTTTATACCATTGCCTCCATTGATTTACCAGCCCTTAAAAACATAGAAGGTACTCTTACCCTATCCCGGGTAGAGAGCCTGAAAGAGCTGAAATGTCCGGAACTTACTTTCTGTAAGACCCTCTCCTTTGGAGGAAATATCGGGCAGTATTCTAATCTGCTCAGCGTAGTAGAGGTTCCCAAACTGGAAAAAGTAAACAGCATAAATATAAATAGCTTTTGTTACGGTTCTTTACAGGAATTGACCTTTCCGCAACTCAAAGAGGTGCATGGTTCTTTCTCTGTTACTACTTCCCACGATGTCCAGGGGAGTCCGGTAAATATTGAATCGCTCGAAGCTCCCCTTCTGGCTACTATTGATGGAGATCTAACCATAGCGGCAAATAGTACCCGGCCTTGTAATTCCCTGCATACCTTAAACTTTTCTTTTCTAACTTCTGTAAAAGGCAGGGTTACTATCAGTAACCAAAGCATCCTGAACAATTTCGAAACCTTTAAGAACCTCATCCCTCATATCGAAGCAAGCAATTGGTCGGTATCCAATTGTGCCTACAACCCCACCTACCAGGATATGGAAGAGGGACGTTACAGTGCAGAATAAAAAAGAGCCATGAAAAAAGAGTCAGTTATAACCGGTTTGTTACTTACCCTCCTTCCCCTGTACGGACAGCAGAAGGCAGAACGGGGCACTGTAATGCTCGATGAAGTAACGGTAACTGCTAAACGGCAGTTATCCCACATCGGGGTACAGCAAACCGTACTTGACTCGGTAGCTTTGCGCCAGAACATCACCCAGAGCCTAGGAGATGTACTCTCGCAAAGCAGTACCCTCTTTATTAAGTCCTACGGAAGAGCCACGCTCGCTACCGCCTCCTTCCGGGGTACAACTCCCTCGCATACCCAGGTAACCTGGAACGGCATCCGTATTAACTCTCCCATGCTGGGACAAGTCGATTTCTCCCTGATCCCCTCCTATTTTATCGATAAAGCCAGCCTCTACCACGGAGCCAGCTCTACCGGTGTTACCGGCGGCGGACTGGGAGGAGCCGTCTCTTTGGGAACAGCCGCCACGACAGAAGAGGGGATCGCTCTACGCTATATCCAGGGGATCAGCAGCTACCATACCTTTGACGAATTTCTGCATCTTACTTACGGTAGCCCCCACTGGCAAAGCTCTACCCGCTTGCTGTACAGCAGTTCCGACAATAACTTTAAGTTTGTAAACTACGATAAAAAAATCGTAGAGACCGACGAAGAAGGTAATAAAACCGGTGCCTACTACCCCACCGAGCGCAATAAGAACGGAGCGTTTACCGATATGCACCTGATGCAGGAGCTTTACTACCGCCCGGGGCGGGGAACCCGCATGGGCTTCTACGCCTGGTACCTCAACTCAGAAAGGGGGCTCCCGATGCTCAGTACCAGTTATAGCGAAGAGGATAAAAAGAAGAACGAGCAACACGAACGTACCCTGCGTACCGGGGCCGACTGGGAAAGGATCAAAGGCGACCTCAAACTAACGGCGCAGGTCGGTTATACCTATACTAATCTGAACTACCGGTACTTAGCCGACCCGGGTAGTGGTACCCTGAATGAAATACTACAATCGCAAAGCTATGTCAACACCGGCTTTGCCCAGGTAAGCGGAGAGTATTTCCTCTACAATAAATGGATGCTCAAAGCTGATATAGCAGCCTACCAGCACTATGTAAAGAGCGAGGACCGGGCTACAAAGGAGGGGTATCGCAAGGCTCGCCCCGAAGTATCGGCCTTCATCTCAGTACGTTACACCCCCACAGAACGATTGGGCATAGCCACCAATCTCCGGGAAGAGTATTACGGAGGCGACTTTACACCGGTTATTCCCGCCTTGTTTGCCGACTACCTGCTTTCCAAACGAGGCAATGTGATGCTAAAAGCTTCGGTAGCCTCCAACTTCCGTTACCCTACCCTGAACGATCTCTATTTTGTGCCGGGAGGGAACGACACCCTGAGAACCGAAAAAGGATATACCTACGACGGCGGAATATCCTTTACCCTGCAAAGCAGAGAGACCCGTTTTACCGGGGAGATCACTGCTTTTGACTCCTATATCCGCGACTGGATCATCTGGTTACCCACCTTTAAAGGATTCTGGTCGCCCTCCAATGTCAAGAAAGTACATAGTTACGGAGCCGAGCTGAAAGGAAAAACGGAAAGCCGGTTAAGCACCCATTGGAAACTGAATATAGACGGGAACTTTTCCATTACCCGTTCCATTAACCACGGCGACCCGCAGGGATGGGCCGATAACTCCATCGGTAAGCAGTTGGTATATATCCCTAAATACTCCTCCGGGGTGATCGGTATCCTCTCCTGGAAAGAGTGGGCCTTTACCTGGCGGTGGAACTATTACAGTACCCGCTATACCACCTCCAGTAACGAGGTAGCTACCCGGCGGGATGCCATTGAACCCTATATTATGAACGATATTTCGCTGGAAAAGCGGATGAATACCTCTATAGGGAGTGTTGATATCAAAGGAGTGGTCAATAACCTGTTCGACGAAGCTTACCAATCGGTACTCTCTCGCCCTATGGCAGGACGTAACTT
>JAJPZL010000172.1 GCA_021204375.1 Bacteroides sp. | reverse complement strand
GGGTAGTACCATATATAAGACTATAAAACCTATCGTACCTGCCATAACCGTGCCCCCTAATACACCCAGTTTTGCCTGATTCAGTAATACCGGAAAGCTATTACCAAACGAGAGATTGGCTACAAAAAGGGAGACGGTAAAACCGATGCCCCCTAACAGGGAGACGCCTACTACATTTTTCCAGTTCATCCCTTCGGGCATAGGTACCAGCCTGCTTTTAACAGATAACCAGGTAAAGGAAAAAAATACCTATAAATTACCCAATAACAGTCCGGCAGCTACAGCTATAGTCACGCTACCGATCAGTTCCTCATCGCCTGAGAAGACAACGCCTGCATTGGCAAAAGCAAAAAGAGGCAATATAATGAAATTTACCAGGTTATGAAGACTGTCTTCAATGGTTTGCAGGGGACTGATCACACGGTCCGAAGCTGTTTCAATTCGTTTAAGTTAGGATATCTGGTGATTGGTCAGTACAATGCTTTTGGAATCCATGGAATGGAAACCATTGATTAACCTACGGATGCGTTCTACATAGCGTCCCACAAAAAGTTTAGGCCGGGTCGGAATAGTGAAGGCCAGTAATACACCTGAGATCGTACTGTGTATTCCGGATTGCAGAAAAAGATACCAGATGGTAACACCTGCAAAAAATATAGCATTTTGCTGTGGATACGCATCCGTCCTGTTATCCAAAGTAGCAGGAAGATCAGTGCAGCTATAAGCAGGTACACAATTTCCAGATGGGAACTATAAAAGATAGCAATGACCAGAATACCACCGATATCGTCTACTACTGCAAAAGCAGTCAGAAATATTTTAAGGCTCAGGGGTACCCTTTTTCCCAATAGGGAGAGAACACCCAGGGAAAAAGCTATATCCGTGGCCATAGGAATGGCAAGCCCGCTTCCTTCCAGCGTACCTGGTTTACAGAAAATCATATAGATCAGTACCGGGAAGAGCATTCCACCACAAGCTGCAATAAAAGGGAGGATTACTTTTCGGAAAGAAGAGAGTTCCCCCACCAACACCTCACGTTTGATCTCCAGTCCTACGGCCAGAAAAAAATAGTCATAAGTCCGTCATTGATCAGCTCCAGTACGGTCAGGTTGTGCCATCCGTGTGAAAGCAGGTTAAAGTTCCCTATTTGTAGGTACACTTCCTGGGCCAATAACTCCTGGTAGTAAGGCGAAAGGGGTGAATTAGCTACAATGCCTGCTCCAATTGCCGTAACAAAAAGCAAAATACTGGCAGCCATGTTTGTAGAGGCAAAATGCCTCATTGGTCTTACAATAGTCATTTCTTTATTTTATTTTGTTTAGTATAGCCACACAAAAAGATAAGTGATGAATTATTCTTTATTTATCACTTATCCGTTGTTTTTATTATATTAATCGAGTTTAAGCACTGCCAGGAAAGCCTTTTGCGGTACTTCTACATTTCCGATCTGTTTCATCCGCTTTTTACCCTTTTTCTGTTTTTCCAGCAGTTTCCGTTTCCGGCTGATATCCCCTCCATAACATTTAGCAGTCACATCTTTACGTACCGCTTTGATGGTTTCCCGGTAAATGATCTTGGAACCGATAGCAGCCTGGATCGCTATATCAAACTGTTGCCGTGGTATCAGCTCTTTCAGCTTTTCGCACATCCGTTTTCCCAGTTTATAGGCATTATCTACATGGGTTAGGGTTGAGAGTGCATCCACAGATTCTCCATTAAGAAGAATATCCAGTTTAATCAGTTTGGAAGGGCGAAAGCCCGACATATGATAGTCAAAGGAAGCATATCCTTTCGAAATACTTTTCAACTTGTCGTAAAAATCAATAACGATCTCTCCCAGAGGGATACTATAATGCAATTCCACCCGGTTACCGGAGATATATACCTGCTTGATCAGTTCTCCCCGCTTACCTAAGCAAAGAGACATAATAGGACCAATATAATCCGTTGTAGTAATTACAGAAGATTTGATATAGGGCTCTTCAATATGGTCGATCAGTGTCGAATCCGGCATTCCTCCCGGGTTATGTACTTCCGTCATTTTTCCCTGCTTATCATAAATATGATAAGATACGTTCGGCACGGTAGTGATCACATTCATATCAAATTCTCTATCCAGACGTTCCTGCACGATCTCCATGTGAAGGAGGCCCAGGAAACCGCAACAGAATCCGAATCCCAGTGCCAGAGAGGATTCCGGCTGGAAGGTAAGAGAAGCATCATTCAGCTGGAGTCTCTCTAAAGAAGAACGGAGATCCTCAAAGTCTTCTGCCTCGATGGGATAAACTCCGGCAAATACCATCGGTTTTACCTCTTCAAATCCATCAATTGCTTTCTCACAGGGCCGGGCCACGTGCGTAATCGTATCACCTACTTTTACTTCTTTAGAAGTTTTGATCCCAGAAATAATATATCCTACATCTCCTGTACGAAGCTCTTTCCGGGGTACCATTTCCATTTTTAATACCCCGATCTCATCGGCAGTATACTCTTTGCCCGTGTTAAAGAATTTCACTTTATCCCCCGATTTTATCACTCCGTTGGTAATTTTAAAATAGGCGATAATACCCCGGTAAGAGTTAAATACGGAGTCAAAGATCAGCGCCTGTAAAGGGGCCTCATCACTCCCCTGAGGGTAAGGGACCCGTTCAATGACTGCTGCCAGTATCTCTTCCACGCCCATACCGGTTTTACCGGAGGCACGGATGATCTCTTCCCGTTTACAGCCCAGCAGTTCTACGATCTCATCCTCTACCTCTTCGGGCATCGCACTGATCATGTCACATTTATTTATAACCGGAATAATTTCCAAGTCGTTCTCAATGGCCAGGTATAAATTAGAAATGGTCTGTGCCTGGACTCCCTGTGAAGCATCCACAATAAGTAATGCGCCTTCACAGGCAGCTATAGAGCGGGATACTTCGTAAGAAAAGTCTACGTGTCCCGGAGTATCAATAAGATTTAAAATATACTTTTCACCCTGATAAGTATATTCCATTTGGATGGCATGGCTCTTGATCGTGATCCCTCGCTCTTTTTCCAGATCCATATCATCCAGCATCTGCCCGGAAGTTACCTGAATAGTTTTAGTATATTCAAGCAACCTGTCGGCCAGGGTTGATTTTCCATGGTCAATGTGGGCTATGATGCAAAAATTGCGAATATGTTTCATTATTGGTTCAGCAAATTAATTTAGGTGTGCAAAGATACACAAAGGTAGTCAAATAAAAAACGCGCTGATATCATAAAATATGTATCAGCGCATTTTTTATAAGCAATTTATACCTTCTTAAATCAGTTTGATGAAAAGTTCACCTTCAGCATCACAGACTTCAATTTTATCTTCTCTCAACAGCTAGCCTAAACCTAAAAAAGATCTTTGTCAACAAGTTTTGTTGCTTTTTCAATTGTTTAGCGGTTAAACCTTCAGTTTCGTTTAAAGCACTCCAGATTTGTCCTGCAATAACACCTGCTTTTTCTTTCAACATTTTATAAGAACTTTAAGTTAAACATTGTTCATAATCACCGGAAAAGCGGGATTATGTGTTGATTTGTTTGCAAAGATAGATAAAAATATGTCATACAAC
>JAJPZL010000161.1 GCA_021204375.1 Bacteroides sp. | reverse complement strand
CTTTATGAAAGCTTCTTCCTAAAAAAGTATACATTATACCTACACCCTGCATAAACATATCTGTTTTATAAAAAGAAAGCATTGATTTGTCAAATCCATAAATATCTTTTAAATTTGCATCCGGAATATGGAACTCTTTTCGCTTGAAGTGAGAGAAGAACAGTTTCCAAAATATCTCCAAAACAAAAACAGGTCCTTTTAGAAGAATTATCTCAAAGGCATCATAAGCCCCTGTAGTTCAACGGATAGAATAGAAGTTTCCTAAACTTTAGATAGTAGTTCGATTCTGCTCGGGGGTACAAAAAAGGTAGCGTTTGGCGCTACCTTTTTTGTAAAATCCGTATGTAAATTGTTTAAAAGTGCCTCACAGGAAATTCTGTGATACGCAAGGTAGTACAGCCATACGGGATCAATTCAATAATATTCTCTTCACCTATAGGCTCATAATTTTGCATGTAGTAAGGAATCGGACCCACTGAACTACGGAAAGCCTGCCAGGAAGGTAAAAAATTAGCCTTTACACGCAGGGTAACCGGAGCGTCTTGCCAGTTCCAGGGATAAAGGGGAATTTTATCACTTTTTCCACCACGAAATTATCTGCTATATTTTCCGGCCTCAGTATCTGCCGGTTGAAACAGTAGTTCCACGGAGAATCAGAAGTTACTTCATAATAAAAACGCCCCGAATATGCATGGTCCCCGGCAGGTTCCATCTTTTTCTCCCACTTCTCATTCATTTTAAGTGCATACACCAACAGACCACGTTCTATTACAGCACTTCCTCCATACCAATAGGATATATCCACCTTCATAGGTAATTCCAGGGTTACTACATCTCCCTGCGACCACTCCCGGGCAATCCGTACTATCTCTCCCTGCGGAGTATCTCCCAGATACTCTTTGCCATTTATCAATATCTTTGCATCCCTGCACCATCCGGGAATACGGAGGTGAAAAGGAAAAAATGCTTTTTTCACTTTCCGGTCCTCAAAAGCAAACGTAAACCGCACACTCTCTTCAAACGGATAGTTTGTCTCTTCCCGTATGGATATATCCATCCCGTTCCCCACTTTGGCACTTACCCGTGAAGGAGCATACAATAGGGCAGCAATACCATAATCCGTACTTGCCATCCATAAATGCAGGGTATATTTAGGCCATCCCTGATGCATATTAGAGGTACAACAAGGATATCCGGTCAACTCCCCGAACAAATTATCTGTTCCCTCATGGAGTGTAGAAAAGTAGCGGGATTCATTCGTTACCATGATCTGATTAATCTGCTGATAATACTGGCGTGCAGAAAAATCATCCGTGGCCTGTGTAGGTAAAGCATTATAAGCGATCCGTTCAAGTTGATCTACCCATTCAGTATCCCCTGTTATCTCCAACATCTTTTCCAGGGAGAACATCATCTCCACCGCTGTACAAAACTCCGATCCATAGGAAGGCTCCCCATACCGGATAAGCTCATCTCCCGCCCACAAACCAGTAGGAAATCTAATAGTAGTACGGATCGTCTTCATCCCGGTTTTTACCGACTCAAGCTGTTTCGGATCTTTATTCCGCTGATAGTAAATAATAGGCTCCTTAAATCCGTGAGCCAGATTCACACAGTGCAAACTATTTTGCCTGTATAAATGGTTACCGGTCAGAAAAAGATTCATCCAATCCAGCGTTTGCTGATGAAGCAGATCTCCCAGCTCCAATAGAAACTCATCTCCGGTTATATTGTAAAGTCAGTACACTGCCATCAGGTTCTCTCCACCACGCTGTTGCGCCCAAAAAGTCCATTTCCCCAGCGGGTCAACCGGAAGCTGTTCCAACTGGTATTTAAAATAGTTGGTCAGAAAAGTGATTACCCGGTCATCACCTGTGGCAGAGTAATATTGCTGCATAATTTTGAGCATGACCATCTTAGGCCACCAGTCTTTGGCATTATCACGCTGTAGTTCGAGTTCATATCCAAAATCTTTATCTGGTCCGAAATACCCATTGGGCTTCTGTGAGGCCAGCGACCACTCTATCCAGGGCTGTACCTTCTCTATAAGTTCTTTATCTTCCAGGATATAAGCTACCGGTAAAAGTCCGTCAATCCAGTAAGGGCTACGTTCCCAGAGATCACCATCTCCTCCCAGCCAGCCATTCCGTACCCCCATTACAGGCTCATAAATATAGTCCAGGTTTCCGGTCATACCCTCCCGGGTACGGTTAAGTTATTCATACAACCACCCTTCGGCTTTAACAGCTCCAACCGGTAACTCCATATAAGGTTTACTCTGTAACGGATAACGGTTATTTACATAGTTCGGGCCCTCATTACCGTGTTTCTCTTTTGCTCCAAAAGCAGACGGCGATAACAACAGAATGGATAATACCATCCATACAACTCTTTTCATAACTATATGTTTGTGATTCATTCCTAAACAGCATCCTCCGCCTTACCCTATAAGCCTGCATAAAAGAAAATAAAAAAAGTGGCTGACGCTTCAACTACTTAGTCGTTTTAAATATAATTTCCCCCCAACCTTAGTTGGGTATCATTAACAAATTTTCGGATTGCATGTTCCTCCTCTTTCTTACAGATCAGCAAAACATTATCAGACTCAGCCACCAGATAACCTTCCAGGCCTTGAATGACCACCAATTTATCCTGTGGCAATGTTATCACATTCTCCTTACAATCATACAAAAGTGATTCACAACGCAATACTACGTTCTGATTTTCATCTTTTTCAGACAGATCATACAGAGAACTCCATGTTCCTAAATCGGCCCACCCGAAATCACCCAGTGCTACATATACATTGTCAGCTTTTTCTATGATCCCGATATCAATAGATATATTTGGGAACTCCGGGAAATAATGATTAATAAACTCTTTTTCTTTATCTGTACCATATACATGGTGACCTACCTGAAGTTTTTCTACAAGCTCAGGAAGCAACTTTTCAAAAGCAGCCAGTATAGTATTTACATTCCATATAAAGATCCCGGAATTCCAGTAAAACTCACCACTCTCCAGAAACAACTTCGCTATCTCTAGCTCCGGCTTTTCGGTAAAGGTCTTTACTTTATAAAGATTATCGTCAATCTGTCCATCAATTTGTATATAACCATATCCCGTTTCAGGACGGTTCGGTTTAATACCCAATGTCAGCATATTACCCGAGTCCGCCACAAAATTAAATCCGTTCTCTACGGCAATTAAAAACTCTTCCTCCCTCAAAATAAGATGATCAGAAGGTGCCACTACAATATTAGCATTTGGATTAAGTGCTTTGATATGGTAAGAAGCCCAAGCTATACAAGGAGCCGTATTACGACGGGTAGGTTCAAGGAGAATCTGATTTTCCGAGAGCTCAGGTAACTGGTCGGCAACCAAACCAGCATACATATCATTAGTTACCACAAAAATGTTCTCCGCAGGAATAATCTTGTTGAAGCGGTCAAATGTCTGCTGTAGCAGGGAGCGGCCTGTTCCAAAGAAATCAAGAAACTGTTTAGGTAGCGTCTTACGGCTAATAGGCCAAAAACGACTACCGATACCACCACCCATAATTACACAGTAACTATTGGTATTTGCCATAAATATATAATATTATT
>JAJPZL010000435.1 GCA_021204375.1 Bacteroides sp. | reverse complement strand
GGAGTGATAGATGCAGAGTATCTCTCCGGATCCATAAGCCGCCGATGCACCCTGACCCGCGGTGATGTAAAAGCTACTATTACGGAACTCACCTGCTCTTTGCAGCAATACCTTACTGACGGATATACGGTGTATCTGGAAGGTATCGGCTATTTTACCATCTCTGCCTCCAGCGAAGGTTTTGCCGACCCGCAGGCGTGTACACCCCGCCGGGTAAAAGCAAAGCGGATCTGTTTCCGGGCTGATAAGCACCTGAAAAAGATATTGAAGGATGTCAGATACAAAGCTGATACCTCTGTAAGCAAAAAGAAAAAATAGCGTAGTCCATTGAATCCTTATTATTATTTCTATGAAAATTACCCGTTACCGCACCGGCGGCAACAGCAAAGCTGTTACGATACTTTCCATCGAGAAAGTATGGCCGCTTTTTACCACTGAAACCAAAGATACCCCTGTAAGCCGGCTCCGGGAGAGTATCAAACACACCTTTGCCGGCATCCGGTGCAGCTACGCCGATCATTTGCCGGTATTCACCTTCTCCGGCGTGTTCGACCGGAAACCTCCTTACCGTCTGTTGCAGTATAACAGCATTGTATTATTAGAGGTGACCCGGTTGCTGACCCGGAAAGAGGTGGTGCAGATCCGGAACAAAGCCGCTTCGCTACCACAAACCCTGGCTGCCTTTACCGGATCGGGTGGTAAGAGTGTAAAGATACTGGTTCGTTTCTCCCTGCCTGACGGAACGCTACCGCAGGTATAGCAGCAGGTAGAACTGTTTCATGCAGAGGCTTATCGGCAGGCAGTAAAGTGGTACGAACCGCAACTAAACCGGGAGATCGAACTGAAAAAGCCGGTACTGGAGCGGGGATGCCGCCTTACCTTTGATCCGGCTCCTTATTACAATCCCGAAGCTGCCGTTATCCGGATAGAACAACCGCTACGGATGGCCGGCGAAGAAGATATAACGGAAAAACTGGATGCGATGAACACTCCGGTAGGCCGGCTTCTTCCGGGACACGAACGCTCCTCCATTATCTATACCCTCTATAATAAAGCCTTCCACGCAGCTTACCGGAAAGCACAGGCTTTTGACGGAGTAAAGGATCTACAGCTCTTCTTTACCTGGCTGGCGAAACACTGTCTGCTCTCCGGTATTCCCGAAGAGGAGGCAATCAGGTGGACCCGGACCCACAGCCGGTTCCACGGGTGTGAAACGCACATGCGGAGCTGCTTTCATACGGTGTATATCCAACAGGAGAGTTTTGGGAAGAAGCCGTCGATCTCTCCCACCATGACACTGATGGCAACCCTGGATGAGTTTATGCAACGCCGCTATCGGTTCAGGCGGAATGTGATGAAAGGAACCGTAGAGTATCAGGAGATCCGCTCTTTCTACTTTGATTTCCGTCCGGTAGATAAAACCGCGATGAACAGCATCTGTATGAATGCACACAGCGAGGGGCTTGAAGTGTGGGATGCGGACATCCGCAGGTATGTGGGATCAAACCGGATACCGGTATATAATCCGGTAGAGGAGTTCCTGTACAACCTTCCGGTCTGGAACGGAAAGGACTATATCGGGGAGATGGCGCTGCGGGTTCCCTGTAACCACCCCCGGTGGAACGAGTTTTTCCGTATCTGGTTCCTCTCTATGGTTGCCCACTGGCTGGGAATGGATAAGGAGCATGCCAACAGTACACTCCCGTTATTGGTGGGCGATCAGGGGTGTGGAAAGTCTACCTTCTGTATGAACCTGCTTCCTCATCATTTGCGGGGAGTATTACACGGATAGTATTGACTTTAGTAAACGGCGGGATGTAGAGCTGGCACTGAACCGGTTCCTGCTGATCAATATGGACGAATTCGATTCGATCAGCCCTTCGTACCAGGGCTTTATGAAACATATTATCCAGAAAGCAGCGGTACAGACCCGTTTACTCTACGCTACGGCCACCCAGCAATTGCGACGGTATGCTACCTTTATTGCCACCAGCAATAATTTCGACCTGCTGACCGATCCGACCGGTAGCCGCCGCTTTATCTGTGTGGAGATAACGGGAAAGATCGACTACCTGCAACCGATTAAGTATGAACAGCTCTATGCACAGGCTATTGCTCTGTTGAGGCAAGGGGAACGGTATTGGTTCACCTCCGAAGAGGAGCGCTCTATTACCGCCTCCAACCGTGCTTTCAAACGGGTTATGCCGGAAGAGGAGCTGGTACATAGCTGGTTCAGGGCGCCGGAAGAGGGAGAAGCGTTTCAGGAACTCACTTGTGGAGAGATGATTGATAAAATTACCCGGAAAGAACCGCACCGAAAATTCAGGCAGAATATGATCCCGGCCTTAGGAAAAGAGTTGAAAAATGCCTTTGTGAGCCGCAGGAACCGGAGAGGGACTGCCTATCAGGTAATGGAAAAGGGAAAGCGGTGACAGGTGTGCCGGCAGGTGCTACCACCCAAAAAGAGGTAGCACACTGTAACTAATTGTAAATTAAAGCAGTGTGCTAGCGTGCCGGCAAATTCTGTTTTTTCATCTATTATGTAGAAAAATAGTTGATAGATGCAACTCTTGATTTAATCTTTTTATTACTTATGACCATTTTTATCAGGATGTATATACCCCGAAGATATAACCTACCAAAGCAGTAATAACCATTGCCACTGTTCCCCACAAACAAATCCGTAAAATAGATCTATATATGTTGGATCCTCCCATTTTAGCCGCAATAGCACCCGATATAGCAAGAAATAAAATAGCAAATCCGTATTGATAAAAAACCATCCCTTTTAACGGGGCCAGTAAGGATACCAGGAAAGGTAAAATACCTCCCGAAATAAAGGAAGCAGCCGAAGCCATAGCTGCTTGTATAGGGTGGGGCTTGGTTATATCATTAATCCCTAACTCATCCCGAGCATGTGCTTCGAGGGCATTACGATCTATTAATTGCCGGGCAACTTCCAGAGATAATTCTTTCTCTAATCCTCTTTCCTGATAGATGCCGGCTAATTCTTCTAACTCTTCTTCAGGCATGGTTTCCAGTTCCATTTTCTCTCTGGCAAGATCGGCTGATTCTACATCTGTTTGTGAACTAACAGATACATACTCTCCGGCAGCCATAGAGCAAGCTCCGGCTACCAGCCCTGCCAATACGGCTAAAACGATTGCATGGCGGGATGTATCGGCAGCGGCTACTCCGATAACCAGACTAGTGGTGGAAAGAATACCGTTATTGGCTCCTAAAACGGCGGCCCTCAGCCAGTTTGTACGGTTGGTGAAATGATTTTCCGTATGCATACTTACTCTTTTTTCCGGATTATGTGAGATTGGTCCTATTTACAACAGAGTTTTTAATGGTAAATATAGAAAGAAACAGATGAGTTTACCGGTTTGTTTTTTATACCTTATCTGCCGGAAAATTAAAGTTGAGAAATAAGACTGAGAATCTTCCTAAAAGAAAACCGGCATTCCTTACAATTAGTAAGAGAATAAGACTGTGCAACTCCCTTACCTTACTCTTTTGTTATTATGTGTTGATTATTATTCCCTTGGATAGGCTCTGCTGCATTTTTCATATTTAGCTTTTTAAACAGTAATCTATGTAAAAT
>JAJPZL010000279.1 GCA_021204375.1 Bacteroides sp. | reverse complement strand
ACCCAAACCCAATATACAATGAAAAAAGCTATTCTGCTCTTCTTCTCGATTGCTCTGTTCGTTGCCTGTAATGAGGAGATCATTCCTTCTACCATCCAGGAATCCGAAGATGACGAGTTCCTGTCTATATTTTCAGAGAATGAAGTTATTCCGGGGCTTATGCGTGTCAAACTCAAAGAAGAGCCTGCCGGTGAAGTAACGGTAAGAAGTTCCGGAGGCCAGGTAACTACCGGTATCCGCGCGCTCGACGGAACTGCTACTCTGCTTGGGATTACCCGTATGCAACGTATCTTTCCTTATGCCGGTAAATATGAAGAACGTACCCGCCGGGAAGACTTACACCTCTGGTACGATATCTGGTACTCCGAAGAGGTAGCAGCTACCCGGGCAGCCGGTGATGTAACCATTCTGGAAGGGATCGAAACAGCTATTCCAGTACCCAAAATGATCTCTACTGCTATGCCGGCCGATCCTCCGGTTACAGCCGGACTGATGCAGCTTACTAATATTTTATCCCTTTGACGATCCCGATCTCTCCAAACAATGGGGCTTTATCAATCCGGGTACTGAATCGTAGCAGGAGGAGGGAGCCGATATACGGTTGCTCAATATCTGGCAACAGTACAACGAATATCCCGATATTATTGTAGCCATTGTAGACGAAGGGATTAAACTTACCCATCCCGATCTACAGGCTAACCTCTGGATAAACGAAGCAGAACTAAAGGGTTCTGATGGATATGATGACGACCAGAATGGGTATAAGGATGACATTTACGACTATAATTTTGTATCAGGTACCGGTACCATCAAAGGTCATCGTCACGGTACCCATGTTGCCGGAACCATTGGAGCAGTTAATAACAACGGAATCGGGGTTTCAGGTATTGCAGGGGGTGATGGTACTCCAAACAGTGGAGTCAGGTTAATGAACTGTCAGATATTTGAGCATGGCAGTCTTGGAGATGTGGTATCCACTAATATAGGAGCAGCCATCAAATACGGCGCCGATAATGGAGCTGTGATCAGCCAGAACAGTTAGGGATATGCAGCCGATGCCTCTTCCCGCTCTTCTTACATAGATCCATCCCATAAAGAAGCGATTGACTATTTTGTAAAATACGCAGGATGCGATAACGATGGAAACCAGTTGCCGGATAGCCCGATGAAGGGAGGAATTGTATTCTTTGCTTCCGGTAACAATGACTATTCTGATCCCTCTAAGTCGGCACCGGCAGATTATGAAAAGGTAATTGGAGTATCTGCTACTGGGCCGGATTATAAAAAGCCTACTTATTCAAATTATGGGGATTATACGGCTATTTCCGCCCCTGGCGGCGGTAGTTCCAGAGCTACTCAGATCTGGAGTACTACTATACCCAGTTCTGGTTACTACGAATATCGTTACGGAACCTCTATGGCCTGTCCCCATGTAGCCGGAGTAGCTGCCCTGATCATTCAAAAGCATGGAGTCGGGAAACAGGGATTTACAGTAGCACAGCTGGAAGAACTGTTACTGACTACAGCCTATGATATAGATCGTTACAATCCTGAGTATACAGGACAACTGGGTACCGGTTGTGTAGATGCCGAATCTGCTCTTACAGCCGAACTGGTAGAAGAGCGTCCCGCCTTCCTGTTAGAGACCAATCCGGTTACCGATGGCACTCTTTCCTTCCGGGTCACTCTCGAATTGCTGGGAAGTGCCGTCGTAACTATTTATAACGGTACCGGCAGTAAAGTATTCCGTAGAGAAATAGAAACCAAACGATTCCGTAGTACCACGGTAGATATAAGCGAACTTTCCGCCGGATACTATACATTAGAATTTGTATGCAACGGTACTACCGTCAAAGAGAAATTTATAAAATATTAAGCAGGATGAAAAGAACACTATTCGCCCTATTCCTGGTAACTACCATAACAACCCTGAGTGCCCAGGAGGAAGAGGGCTTTGGCCCCATCCAAACCGGTGCAGCCAATTTCCTGACCATTACCCCCGATGCCCGTTCCGCAGCCATGGGTGGGGCAGGAGTAGCCCTTGCAGAAAACAATCATGCGGTTTACCACAATGTTGCTACCATTCTCTCAGAATATACACCTAAAACAGGCGCCACTTATACCTTTATCCCCTGGATGCGGAATTACGAATCCGGTTACTCCCTTCATACCCTGGGAGGATACTATAAATTAGATCCAAAGAACGCTATTACAGGAGGATTCCGTTACTATCATTATTCCACGGTCGGTATCGTGGGAGAAAAAAGTATCCATCCCAAAGAACTGGCCGTAGAGGCAGGATATGCCCGTGAACTCTTTACCGGACTCTCCCTTTCCGCTACTATGCGCTATATCTATTCCGATATGGGCAATCTCGCAGGAGCCAGTGCTGCTTCTGCCGTAGCTTTCGATCTGGGTGGATTCTACCAGCGGAATATTTCCGGTGTGCAGGGAACCAACTGGTCGGTCGGTTTTCAACTCAGCAACCTCGGAAGTAAGATCCAATACCTCGATACTAAAGAAGACCTCCCCTTTGTGGGCAAAATAGGAGGAGCTATCGATTTTCCATTCAATCCGATGCACCGGGTTATCCTGGTAACCGATATAGGGTATCGTTTTACCCCTTCCGATGTAGCTACACCTCATATCAGTGCGGGAGCCGAATACCGTGTTCTCCACTATTTCGCCCTCAGGGGTGGTTATCATTATGGTGATAAAGAGAAAGGAGATGCCAGCTATGCCACAGCAGGAGCGGGCATCAACTGCCACGGGATCAACCTTGATTTTGCCTGGCTTTTTGCAGAGAGCGATAGTCCACTTAAAAATACCTTTCGTCTCTCAGTCGGATATACTCTTTTTAAAGGAAAAAAAGGCTCTTATTCCAGAAATTAAATGAGCATCTGATACAGGAGGATAAGATATCAGGCTCCCTTTACTCTTTTACCAGTACAAGCTGATATACAGAATCATTCTGCACACTATATCGATACTCCTCCTCATCCCATACATTGATGATCTGCCAATGATCATTCCCTTTCTCTGCAATATGGTGTGAGTGGTCCGTTTTCCCTGTGAAAGAGAAAAATGTCCTGTCCTCCATTTCAAACACCCGGGGATCGTAAAAATCATACAGCATCTTAAACCGGAAAAAGGTCATACTATCCGGATATTCTTTACTAATTGCATACCGTATAAAAGAGAATTTAAAACCCCGGATCGTTTCCAGGTTCCAATCCGGAACATTTCCGGTTATACGGCCTGCCGTATCCCTATAGAGTATCAACGTATCTGTTTCTATCCATGCCATTCTTTGTTCCCGCTCTTTTCGTTTCTCTTCTTCCCAAGTCCTCTCCCGTGGAACCGGTTGTTGCTCCAGCCAGTAAATGGCGATGCAGAAAGCCAGTAAAAACATTCCCATACTAACAAACAGCAGCATAAAGGGAGTTTTAGTGATCCGGAAAAAAAGTAGAATATTCTCTCTAAGTGTGTTGCACTTTTTCACCCGGTTACTACTCTCCTCTATCTGCTGTTCCTTCCATTTTTCTTTCTCAGGGGTACCCATCTTATTTGCCATTACTCTGTTTCTCCTATTGTTAGCGTTGTAAATATAGAGT
>JAJPZL010000347.1 GCA_021204375.1 Bacteroides sp. | reverse complement strand
AAATTCGATGGATGCGGATGCGCCTTATATGTATTATGCGCTGGCCCTGTCGGCGGGCGATATGGATTTTTATACGGTGTGTCATATTGCTTCCAAGGGTTGTACCATTACGCAGGCAGATATTTCGGCTGCTTTTTATGCGGTGGTGGAGGCGGCTGTTTTAGGATTGAAGGAGGGGAAGGTCGTTCGCCTGGGTAATTTTGGTTCTTTGCAACTTTCGGTGCGGAGCACAGGGACGGAGACGAAAGAGAGTTTTTCGGTTTCGCAGGTGAAGGGGGCACGGATCCGGTTCCGCCCGGGAGGTGCGTTGACGGAGATGCTTCCCAACCTGAAGTATCACCAGGTGGAGCCGCGGGGAGAGAAGAAGAAGGAGAACCCGGGTACAACGGATCCGGGGAATGGTTCGGAGGAGATTTAAAACAGGAGGGGGATAAAACAGTTGATTTCACAGGGCCTTGAGCTACTCAGGGCCCTGCTCCCTTTTTCCAGGAAGAGGGATGCGAAAAAGATGCGGGAGTTCAGCAAGTTGGTGATGGAGCAATATGGCTTCCTGGTGGAGCAGATCGGGAAGTTCCAGCGGGACTATTTTGAGGTCTCTGCCCGTATCAAGGAGATGCACGGTGAGATGGTGGTACTGGGTGAACAGCTTCGGGAGGCTTTGTCGCTGCGGTGCGGTATGAAGGATTGTCCGGAGCGTTGGTTCCCCTCCGGGGAGAAAGGAGGGAGCGATGCGCACGATTGAGCTGATCGTGATCAATTGTTCGGCTACCAGGGTGGATCGTGATTTTACGGAGCGGGAACTGGAGGTTTGCCACCGGGAGCGGGGATTCCGGGGTACGGGGTATCACTTTTATATCCGCAAAAATGGGGATATAAAGAGTTGCCGCCCGTTGCAGGAGGCAGGCGCGCATGTAAAGGGGTATAACGCTCATTCCATCGGAATTTACTACGAGAGGGGACTGGATGAGCGGAGTCGCCCGGCTGATACCCGTACGGAGTGGTAGAAACATTCGCTGCGGGTGTTGGTACGGACGCTGCTGATCGATTATCCGGGGTGCCGGGTGGTGGGGCACCGGGAGCTGGTACCGGGGCTAAAAGAGTGTCCCTGTTTCGAGGTAGGAGCGGAGTTCCCGGCGGGTTCCGGCACTTAGTCGTTCACAATGCCCAAATAGATCTCTTTGAGTCGCTTGATCCGGCCGCTGTCGGTTAGTTTGATCAGTTGCAGGGAGATACTATCTACCAGGCTGCTGTGCTCCCTGGCTCCTGCAAAGGTGTACTTATCGGGATGGAAGGTGTTACCGGTTACCTCTAATTTTTTCTCCCTGTTCAGGTGCACCCAGTATTCGAGTACGGGTGCATCGCCTACTACGGCGCTGATCTCATCGTTTAACAGCCCCTCGGTGGCTTGCTGGATCTTTTCGTAGGGAACGGTGGCTAGCCCCAGGCTACGGAGGTAGGACTCTACGGCTCCGCCCTCTTCTACTCCGACCAGTTTTCCGGAGAGGTCGGCCAGGGAGTTGATATCGGAGGTAAGGGAGATCTTGGTCATGCTGCTGGTCACGGTGGAGGTGACGTAGGCGATCAGCCCTATGCCGAAGACTAACCAGACGACGGCCAGCAGGTGGCCGATCCAGCCGGTTATTTTATTTTCGACGGTTCCTGCCTGGATACTGACTATCAGGTGATAGAGGTTAAGGGCCAGCCCTTTGCGCCATTTCCGGGGGAATTCGGGGTCTTTGTGCCGGTAAAAGAGGGTGAGCAGGAAGGTGAGCAGCAGCAGGAAGGCGATGATAGAGAGGAGGGCATGGAACTGCCCGTTCTGTTTCATCTCTTTCCAGAGGGCGCCCCGGTGGTCGCTTTTGGCCAGGATGCGCAGTCCGTCGTTGTACTAGGGAAAGGAGAATTTCATCAGTTGCGCCCGTTCGTAGCTGACGGTGAGGTTGGTCAGGATGATCTCTATCTCGTTTTTCTGCAAGGCTTTTATCAGTAGTTCGAGGGTGGGGTATTCTCTATATTCGGTAACGAGGTTCAGGGGTTCTGCTACTATCTTCCAGAGGTCGATAGCCATCCCTTCGGGCTCTCCGTTCTCCCCGGTCATGACAAAGGGAGGACTGACAAAGATGCCTGCTGTGATCTTTCGCAGGGTTACCTCTTCTACGACATGGGTGGTTAGGGAGAAGCCGGTGAGTAGTAAAAGCATTCCTAATACTTTTTGCATACGCCGGGTAGGAGGAAAGGAGACTTTACTCTTGTTATCCTGAGCATAGTGGAACGCTCTCTCTTTTTTCTCTGCCTGTTTTTGTTGCTGTTGTTGCCTGGTCATGGGTATAAGGAAATTGATGTTGCCGTAAAAGTAAGAGGGGATGGCGAAATTATGTTTCGTCATCTTATAAAAATTGGAGGAACAGGATAGGAGGAGTGGAGAGTATGTCTTTACGGAATCCATTTTTTACTGCCGGCTTCCCAGTGGCTGTTGCACGACTCAAAAGTGTTTGATTTTACCGCCGGCTTCACAGCCGGTGACTTTTTATCCTGCGGCTTCATAGCCGCTACTGTACCGTTGGGGCTATGAAGCCCCCGATGAAAACCCACCGGCTGGGAAGCCGGCGGTAACAAGGGAGTTAGACAACAGCCGGTATGAAACCAGCGGTAATTCTTTTTTTATTTCAGGAAAGTTTTATTGATCGTTAAGTTCCTGGGTCAATCGTTGTATTTTTAAAAAGCGGTTGTAGGAGTAACAGTTGGTTTCAGCCAGGTTAAGATACTCATACAGGACAAGTGATTTTTTTTGTTGCTCTCTTTTCGCCGGTTCTTTCATCCCTTCGGCTGTCAGTAGAAGCAGGTCGGCAAATTTTTCGAGGTTTTCACTATCGAATCCTTTTTCCATGGTCAGAATGCGGATCAGTTCCGTGGTAGGCAGGGGGAGAAGGGCCTCCATATCCAGCCCTAACTCTTTTTGAAGGGTCTGGTAGGTTTGTTGCACCGGGATCTCTTTTTTCTCTGTTTGCAGGTTCAATAGCCGGGCAATGAGTTTGCCCAGTACCTGGCCCAGTAGTTCGGCCTGTCTTACCAGATAGTCTCTTCTCTCCATCGTTCTTCTTGTTTGGTATGGTAAGGACAAATATAGGAATTTTTTTGTTTATACAAGGAATCGGTTTGTTGGGGTTTTGTTTAGGGGAAGATATTCTTCCGGTGGGATTATTATAAGGAATAGTGCTTTCTGGAATGTAACCTGGTTAAAGATTGGATCCGGTAACGTGGGGAAGAGCGGACAAAATGTCCTTTGGGTAATAACATTGGGAGAGCCTCTCCTGATGAACGAAGAACAAACAGGATGGTTAGAAGGGCGAGGAAGTGGATAAAATAATAAACATACGGGTGTAGTAAAAGTAAAAATATGCTATTAGTCTGTTATCATATTTGTTATTCTTATTATAATGAAGAATCTTTTCTATGTTTTTTATTGTTTCCGGCTTCCCGGCCGATGGCTCTTCTGGATAGGGCTTTATAGCCTTCCACGGTACAGTAGCGGCTATAAAGCCGCAATTTTAAGAGCCACCGGTTTGTAAACCGGCGGCAATCCGGAGCCGAATATGTTTTTTAACATTAGTGTAAGT
>JAJPZL010000495.1 GCA_021204375.1 Bacteroides sp. | reverse complement strand
AACGACGGTGACCTGATCCACTTCATAGAGCATATCATACTTCCCTTCCAGGCTTTTGCCCGGGAAAGAAATATAACCATTCATATCCATTTCAAAGTCCGGGATCCTTTCTTTAAATACGACGAAGAGTGGATGCGCAAAGTAATTATCAATCTTCTCTCCAATGCCATTAAATTCACTCCTGACTATAGCACCGTTACTTTATATATGACAGAAGTCAGCCTCCTGAAAAACGAAAAGTCTTATATTTATATCAGCGTCCGGAACACAGGCAACGGAATTCCGGAAGAGGATCTGACCAAAATATTCGACCGTTTTTACCAGTCGAAGAAAAACATCAAATATCCGGTATATGGTCAAAGTGGTACGGGTATCGGCTTATACCTGTGTAAACAGATCATCCAACAGCACGGAGGAACCATCTCTGCAAAAAACAACTCCGGAAAAGGCTTCTCATTCCGCATCATACTCCCCCTGGAGCGGGGAGAAAAGCCTCTGCTTGACACTCCTGCACCTGCAAAAAGAGAACAAATTTCGCCAGACAGCCCCGGTGGAGACCAGAAGAATATTACTTTACTGATCGTAGAAGACAATCTCGATATGAGAAAATATCTCTATTCCATTCTTTACAGGAAATATACTATCCTGGAAGCAGAGGACGGATTATCAGCCCTTGATCTCCTTAAAGAAAAAACGTAGACTTCATTATAAGTGATTTAATGATGCCCGCCATGAACGGACTGGAATTCTCCCAAAAAGTCAAAGAGAACCTTTCCGCTTCTCATATCCCGATTATTATGCTCACAGCAAAAATATCCATGAAAAAGAAAATTGAGAGTTATAAGATCGGAGTAGACGAATACATTTCCAAACCCTTTGACGAAGAGTTGCTTCTGTTAATGATCGAAAATATACTTAAGAGCCAGCAAAAGCATCAAAAGGAGTTCCAGTTCTCTATGGATGTAGAAGTTCTTCAGATAGATGAAGAATCCAAAGACAAAAAATTCCTCGATAAAGTAATGAGAGTGATAGAGGAGAATTACAAAGACCCGGAGTTTGAAGTCCCCGACTTTGCTCTGGCTATCGGCATAAGCCGCACCCTGCTAAACCGCAAATTACAAAAGCTGACCGGACAATCTACCGGACAGTTTATCCGTAATTACCGGTTAAGTCTGGGCAAAGAGCTCATTCTCCGCAACCGAATGACCCGTAACATGAATATCTCTGAAATAGCTTATGAAGTAGGATTTAATGATCCTAAATATTTTGCGAAGTGTTTCCAGAAACATTACGGCTTGTTACCCAGTGTGATGCTGGAAGGATCCTGAGAAATTTCCATTCACCAATAAAGCACAGACCCTTTAACAAATAAAATTATGACAAAAAAATCATTTACTGCTTTTACCTGTTTGGATGGTTCTCACCTCCCTGCCACCTGTTTATGCACAAACCTCAGCCACCGGTCGCTATATCATGACGCAGCGCTCCGAACAGATTTCTGGGGACCTGACGGAGTTAGCACCTGGTCCTACAGTACCAACGGTACTGATTTCCTACCTTGTGGTGCACCTTATCAGCTCGAACGGGGATACTACAGGGGAGACCGTATTGGAATTTACTGTTATACTAATGAAGATGAAAAAGGATATGTAGATATTGATTTTTTCAACTACTCTATTCATCCCGGAAGATGACCGACCTTTTTGTTACCGGAAAAGCACACTTTTATTCAAAGCTTTTCCGGAACTCACATCCCTCTTTCCAACGGGAACACCCCCAGGCACTTTTACCTTTGATCAGTGTGCCTTCTCCGCAAACCGGACAAGGTACTCCTTCGGCAGGCTGAAAAACAGCCTCTTCTTTCTTCTTCCGGGGTGCTCTTTTCTTAGGAGCGGGCTTTTCTCCATCCGCTACCGCTGCTTTGGTGCCCTTTTTCTTTTTAGGTTCGGGATCAGCTTTGGGAGCTTCTACTGTAATACGACGATTCGTGTTGTCACAAAGTACACTATTCACCAGTTCACTCACCATTTGCTTCAACCCTTCCAGAAAAGTATGGGTATCATACTTTTTACGCTCTATCTCACGAAGCTTTTTTTCCCACATTCCGGTGAGTTCGGCCGACTTTAACAAGCCTTCATGGATCGTATTAACCAGTTCCACTCCGGTTGCAGTAGCCACTAAGTTCTTCTTCTCCTTCCGGATATAATTCCTTTTGAAGAGTGTCTCAATAATGGCTGCCCGGGTAGAGGGACGACCGATCCCATTCTCCTTCAAGGCATCCCGCAGTTCATCATTCTCCACTAATTTACCCGCCGTCTCCATAGCCCGCAACAAAGTTGCTTCGGTATAAAGTTTGGGAGGCTGTGTCCATTTTTCCTGTAGATCGGGCAGATGAGGACCACTTTCTCCTTTTACAAATACAGGTAGTACTTTTTCCTCTTCATTCTCCTTCTCTTCACTCTTTTCCCGGGCAAAAACAACACGCCAGCCCGGTTCCAGGATCTGTTTACCGGAAACCTTGAATTCCACCTTCTCCACCTCTCCCAGTACGGTAGTGGTAGATATCTTACAATCCGGATAAAAAACCGCAATAAAACAACGGGTTACCAGGTCAAAAACTTTCCTTTCCATATCGGTGAGATTCTGGGAATAGACCCCGGTAGGAATGATCGCATGGTGATCGGTTACCTTCGAACTATCAAATACCTTTTTACTTTTAGGTAATTTTGCATTTGCCAGCGGAGCCGTCAATACCTGATAATCCCGTAATCCTTTCAGGATATTGGGACATTTGGGATAGATATCATCACTCAGGAAAGTGGTATCCACACGCGGATAGGTAGTCACCTTCTTCTCATACAGGGACTGGATGGTTTTGAGGGTATCATCCGCCGAATAGGCAAACTTCTTATTACACTCTACCTGGAGCGAGGTCAGGTCAAAAAGCCGGGGAGCATACTCTACTCCTCTTTTGGACGACACGTCCGTTACCGTAAAATCTGCATCCTTTATCTTTTCCAGAAATTCCAGCCCCTCCTCCTTGGACATAAACTTTCCTTTGGTAGCAGAGAAAGTTGTCTCCCGGTAGATGGTTTTCAGTTCCCAGTAAGGTTCCGGTTTAAAGTTCTCAATCTCTTTCTGACGGTTTACAATAAGCGCCAGCGTAGGTGTCTGTACCCGGCCGATAGAGAGTACCTGCCTGTTCTGTCCATACTTCAGGGTATAGAGACGGGTAGCATTCATTCCCAGGGTCCAGTCACCGATAGCACGGGAAAGCCCCGCTTCATACAAGGGCTGATAATCAGCCTGATCTTTCAGGTTAGCAAATCCTTCCCGGATCGACTCTTCAGTCAGGGAAGAGATCCAGAGACGTTTTACCGGACACTTGGCGCCGGCCTTTTGCATCACCCAGCGCTGGATCAACTCTCCTTCCTGGCCTGCATCCCCGCAGTTAATGATCATTTCCGCTTTCTGCATCAGCTCTTCAATGATCCTGAACTGCTTCTCATAGGTAGGGTTACTGATCAGGCGTATACCAAACCGGGGAGGTATCATCGGAAGACTGCTCAGGCTCCACGATTTCCACGCCGGTGTATATTCATGCGGTTCTTTCAGAGT
>JAJPZL010000093.1 GCA_021204375.1 Bacteroides sp. | reverse complement strand
GCCTTATTGATGATCCTGGACGGATGGGGTATCGGTAACAAAGGAAAAGCGGATGTTATTTACAATACTCCTACTCCTTACTGGGATTACCTCACTGCCACCTATCCTAATTCACAACTTCAGGCCAGCGGTGAGAATATAGGTCTGCCTGAAGGGCAAATGGGTAACTCGGAAGTGGGGCACCTGAATATCGGGGCCGGCCGCGTGGTGTATCAGGATCTGGTGAAGATCAATCTTGCCTGTCGTGACAACTCTATTATGCAGAATCCGGAAATTGTATCTGCTTTTAGTTATGCTAAAGAGAATGGTAAAAGTGTTCACTTTATGGGTCTTACTTCTGATGGTGGAGTACATAGTTCTCTAGACCATCTTTTTAAACTTTGTGAAATAGCTCAGGAGTACAAAGTTGTAAATGCCTTTGTACACTGTTTTATGGATGGCCGTGATACTGATCCGAAGAGTGGCAAAGGCTTTATTGAGCAGCTGGATGCGCACTGTAAAAAGACAGGTTGTAGTATTGCTTCTATTATTGGGCGTTACTATGCTATGGACCGGGATAAACGGTGGGAGCGTGTAAAAGAGGCGTATGATCTGCTGGTGAAAGGTGTGGGTAAAAAAAGTACAGATATGGTTCAGGCTATGCAGGAATCGTATGACGAAGGAGTAACGGACGAGTTTATCAAACCTATTGTAAATAGTTCGGTAGAAGGTACTATCAAAGAGGGAGATGTAGTGATCTTCTTTAACTACCGGAATGACCGTGCCAAGGAACTTACTATTGTATTGACCCAGCAGGATATGCCGAAATATGATATGACGACTATTCCCGGATTGAAGTTTTACTGTATGACCCCGTATGATGCTTCTTTTACCGGAGTGCATATTCTTTTTGATAAAGATAATGTAGCCAATACACTGGGTGAATACCTCGCGACACAGCATAAGACGCAGTTACATATTGCGGAAACAGAAAAATATGCGCACGTAACTTTCTTCTTTAACGGGGGACGTGAAACTCCGTATGAAGGGGAAGAACGTATTCTGGTTAATTCCCCGAAGGTGGCTACGTATGATCTGAAACCGGAAATGAGTGCTTATGAGGTAAAAGACAAGTTGGTAGAAGCCATCAACGAAAATAAATATGACTTTATTGTCGTGAACTATGCTAATGGGGATATGGTAGGCCATACCGGTGTATATGAAGCTATTGAGAAAGCGGTAGTAGCAGTAGATGCTTGTGTGAAAGAGACTATTGAAGCTGCGAAAGCTAACGGATATGAAGCTATCATTATTGCAGACCATGGAAATGCTGATAATGCAGTCAATGAGGATGGTTCTGTAAATACAGCTCACTCCCTGAACCCGGTGCCCTGTATATATGTAACGGAGAATAAGGATGCGGTTGTAAAAGATGGTATTCTGGCTGATGTAGCTCCTACTATTTTGAAAATAATGGGTCTGGAAACTCCGGCTGAAATGACCGGGAAAGTACTGATCTGATAAATATTTGATTAAAATCGGCATTTGTATATTTTCCCCACGGGGCTTTTCCTCGTGGGAATATTTTTAATAATGAGTGATGATCCAGATAGATGATGTAATTATAAGTTTAGATGTATTCCGGGAGAAGTTCGTTTGTAACCTGGATGCCTGCATGGGAGAATGTTGTATTGAAGGGGACGCCGGGGCTCCGGTAGAGCCGGAAGAGATAGCAAAACTGGAAGAGGTGTTACCGGTGGTATGGGATCAACTCTCGCCCGATGCTCGTCAGGTAATTGAGAAGCAAGGAGTGGTATATAAAGATGAAGATGGTGAGTGGGTTACCTCTATTGTCTATGGAAAAGATTGTGTATTTACCTGTTACGATGAACAGGGATACTGTTTTTGTGCGATTGAGAAAGCTTACCGGGAAGGGAGAACCGATTTTTATAAACCAGTCTCCTGCTATCTTTATCCTATCCGTGTCGGTAATTACGGGGTTTACAAAGCAGTTAATTATCACCGCTGGAGTGTTTGCAAAGCTGCTGTTCTGTTAGGACAGAAAGAGGGAGTACCTGTATATCGTTTCCTGAAAGAGCCGTTGATACGCAGGTTTAGAGCAGCCTGGTATAAAGAACTGGAACATGCCGCTGCCGAACTCAAAGAGCAGGGTCTTATTCCGGAGTAACCACAGGAAGTACTCCGGTAGCAAACATATCCCGGAAATTAATAATGATCTCGGGAAAAGCCATAAACATGTCTACTCCGAAAGAGCCATCTTCTTCTTCCATTAATAAATTATCCGGTGAAGTAAAAATATCGATCTCCGGTAAATAGACATGGGTGTTACCGAGGCGGAACGGAAAGGCATAACTTTTATAACTTTTTGCCCGTTTAATTCCTCCTACTCCTCCTATATAGAGTGTTTCGGGTGTACTTCTGAGTTCAATACTGTTTTTATGTTTTTGATAATAGTCATAAGTTAAAAAGCTGCCGCTACCGGCCCCTGAATCAAAGTGTAAAGAGAGAGCTTCATCCCGGGTATGTATCTCTACATTCATCACTTTCCGGTCGGTAAGGTGTAAGTTAGGATTTTCCAGAGGTGATACTGTAGGCTCATCCGGTATAGTAATGGTATTATCGGTAAAGTTGATCTGTATCTCTTCCAGTTGAATCCAGAAAGGTAATCCTAATACACAGCGATAGTTCTGGCTGAGATAGGCCTGGATCTCCGGATCTTCCGATACAAAATTATAGGTAATAAAGGGAATATTCCGGAGAGTAATTTCTCCCAGGTACAGCGTATCTGCTATTACCAGATCTCCATACTCAAGCCCTGTACCTACCAGGGGAATGGAATCTACTAACACTGTCATGTTGTATTTTTGTGCCAGGTTTACATCAATCAGGTTAACCCCTGCTCCGGTATCAATAATAAACTCTTCTTCATTTCCATTAATGGTTCCTGTTGTTTTCAGTGACACTCCCTCGTTAGCTCTTTCAACTTGTAAAGGTAAGATAATGGCTTGCGGGGGCTTCTGGATATTTATTTTTTTTGCCTTACTGAGTGCATCGTATTGTTCTTTCATCAGTATAAAAGTACGGGAAGTCTCCGGAGTGGTTTCAGTCGTTCCCATCAGATAATTGTTAGCTATTTCTGAGGCTTCTCTGTATTGGCCGATTGCCGCTTTGTCTTCTGCCAGGATTCTGGTAAGCCAGGCAGACAATTCTCCATCCATGCGGTCTTTATACGTGTCGAGTGCTTTATTTAAAGCAGGTATAGCCTGTTCAGGACGGTTATAATAATGAAGAAGCATGGCTTCGGTAATATCCCAGGTATATGTATCCAGATTTTCCTGTTGTGCTTCAAAAGTACGCTGTACTTCAAACCATTTTCCTTCCTGAATAAGGGTAGCTAAGGTTTCGTCCAGATTGAGATGGGTTGTAGTCGTACAGCCCGGGGAGAGTGCTGCCACTATACAGGCAGTTAAAAGGAACCTTATCATAGGTTTCATTTCTGTTTTTATATAGAACAAATGAAGGAGATAGTAGGATGCGGAAAAGAAAACTTTTTAGTAATATTTTTATTTAAAATCTTTGTCGGTGTATGTAGAATATCTACAATGTTCCGGGAGAGATTGATT
>JAJPZL010000110.1 GCA_021204375.1 Bacteroides sp. | reverse complement strand
TTTACTTATAGTCTGTTTCTTTACTTTTTTCATCCATAACGATGTTCTTTATACAGACATCATGGAGTCAAGGAACATCGTGACTGCCCGGGAAATGGTATATGAGGGAAACTGGATCATCCCTACCATGAATGGCGAATTACAATTCGCCTCCCCTTTATCAACCTGGATTGCCGCCGTTGTTTAGTCTGTTTCACCGGATGATATGGGTATGCAACGGGCTATGGCCGGAATTACCGCCATCTTATTAGCTTTTTTACTCTATTTCTGGGGAGGCCGCCTTACCGGCAACCGGCAGTACGGACTGATATCCGCCCTTATCCTTTGTACCTCTTTCAATTTTATATTAATGGGGCGTACCGCCACCTGGGATATTTACTGCCACGCCTTTATGCTGGGCGCTATTTATTGCCTGTTCGGCGCTTTCGAAGGCAAAGGAAGCCAATATAGCCGGTTTACCGGGGCCGGAATTCTGATGGGACTCTCTTTCCTGAGTAAAGGTCCTGTATCCTTTTATGCCTTACTCCTGCCCTTCCTGATCGCTTATTTCCTGATCTACCGCCCTTCTGTCCGGAAAAAAGGAAAAGCGATCCTGACCATGCTCCTGTTGATGATCCTTGTCAGTGGCTGGTGGTATGCACTTATCTACGGGTTATATCCCGATGGAGCAGAATATGTACTCAGTAAAGAGTCCTCCTCCTGGGTAAACCGCAATGTAAGACCCTAGCACTACTACAAAACTTTCTTTTTGGAAACAGGAGTCTGGCCCCGTATGCTATTGACAGCACTGGCCGTACCTTACTGGAAAAACCGGGTTAAATATAACAAGGAGTATCTGTTAATGGTTTTCTGGCTGGTCTTCCAGTTAATTCTCTTATCCTTACTACCCGAAAAGAAGACCCGTTACCTCCTGCCGATCCTTATTCCTTCTGCCCTGCTCACAGGCCATCTCTTTATCTATTGGATCCAACAGCTCAAAGAGCGAAGACTCTCTACTAAAGATAAAACGATCTATCGCATCAATACCCTGCTCATAGGAGTAGCGGCCTGTGCCGTACCGGTTGCTTTTTGTCTCATTTATAAACAGATGCCTTTTTCACTCGGGTTATTGATCCCGGGATACATTGTGTTTGCCCTGTTTGCTTTTCTAATCCTGATGTATGGCTGGAGAATAAAACCCCTTGCCTTTATCTGGGCTGTAACAGGACTTTTTATCTCCATCGAAGTGATCGAAATGAGGCCCCTGGTACCCTTGTTCAATACTCCGGATATGAAATCGATCGCTGCGATCCGCCAGGTAGAAGAGGCCCGGTCTCTGCCTTTCTACCACAACGGAGGGGATGACCTGCGTATAGAAATAGTCTATGCCGCTCACAAAAAGATAACCCCGATCGATCCTACAGATCAGGAAGCACTGATGCAGGCCGCCCCATTGGTCCTTCTTACCCAGGGAAATATTGAAGAGATCATTCCGGATTCTATCCGGGAAAAATTTAATATAAAATATATCGACCGGTACGACAACAACCGTTGGAAACCGGGACACAAACTGCATAGCTTCATTTTTGTACACGATGTAAATATTCTCCGGTTAAAAGAGCAGCCCCGGTAAACAAACCGGCAGTTCCGGCTGTTTTAAATACCGATATGAAAATAGCAATAAGCGGAGCAAGCGGTTTTATAGGAGAGGCTCTTACTAACTACCTTTCAAAGAAAGGATGTACAGTACTACCCATCCGGCGTATTTTACTCGATTCTATATACTCTCGGGAACTTACTCAGTTACTTTCGCAGGTAGAGGTAGTCATAAACCTGGCCGGAGCTTCCCTTAATAAACGGTGGAGTACCTCCTATAAAAAAGAGATATATGAAAGCCGTATCCATACCACCCGCCGGCTGGCAGAGACAATCGACCATTTACCTTATAATCCCTCTCTTTTTATTTCAGCCTCTGCGGTAGGTTACTATCCGGCAAACGGTGAATACAGTGAACAAGATACTACTCCCGGAAAAAGCTTTCTCGCTGAAGTATGTGCTGCCTGGGAAAAGGAGGCAGAAAAATATCCTCTGAAGTGCGTACGGTCATTACCAGTTTCGGAGTGGTGCTGGATGCGAAGGGAGGAGCCTTTCCTCAAATGACTCTTCTGGTACACTTTAAAGTAGCTCCGGTCATGGGTTCCGGCAAGCAATACCTCTCCTGGATCTCCCTGCAGGATCTTCTTCAGGTGATGTACTTTGTAATACAAACCCCCCTCTTCCAGCGGTATTTTTAACCTGGTATCTCCTACTCCTATAACCTATAAAAAATTTGCAGATGCTTTAAAAAAAAAGATACACTACCTGGATCACCGTTCCGGTTCCCTCTTTCCTGCTCAAAATAGCAATGGGAGAAGCCTCACAAATTATAACCGATGGTCCTCTTATTCATTCCCGGCATCTTTCAGAGTCAGGTTATCAGTTCACCGACAAGACCGTGGAAGAATTTCTCCATTCTATCCAATAACAGAGATTATTCATATACCGCTTTATACCAGTCAGTTTCTTTATATTGGGTATTGAGATAGGGATATTCTTCCTGCTCAATATAAGTAGTAAGACCCGAATGTTTATTGATAACAAAGCCCCCATATCCCTACATAAAAGTAGAAGATGCCTCCTTATGTAGAATACACCTGTCAATATATTCCGGTAGCTCCTCTACTGCTTCCTGATGAATGATCCGGGAATAATAATCCTCAAAATCAAAAAAGAGAGAATATAAGTTACGATCAAATCGCTGGATGTCAGAAAGAGTAACCTCTCTTTCCGTTTTCAGGCTGTTTTTTATAAAACCGGCTAAAGATTCCAGTCCGGAAGTACGGATAATACTCAAAGTACCGCCATAAGTATTGATAAAAACTTCCATAGCCGATCTGGCAAATGAAACCAGATCTGGACTGCTCAGAAAGAGATAATCCATTGCCTGACTATAAACCTCCTTAAAGCCGGGAGAGACTATTTCTGCCGAAGAGGCCAATATGTAGTCGATTTTATTCCTTAACTCATATGCCACTTCTATGCCTGCCATAAAACAAGCCTCAAATACAATGAACTCAAACATCTTATCCGGAATAGCTTCTGCAAACTCCCATATTTCCATTTCATCTGTTTGATCCAGTATAATAGAACGACTGCGTGGCGAAGAGTAGCCACCTTCCGGAAGCCAACCCCATCCGTGAGAAAATAGGACCAGTCCGTATGATTTAGCAGGAAAGAGCTCTTTTACCTCTGTAAGTACCCGTTTAAAAACCGCAGGACTGACAGAGTTCTCGTCCGCTTCTGCTTCATAGATAAGCCTGGTTGTACAGACTCCGTTTTCCTGATAGGCCTCTGAAAGCGTAGGACATTTACCTGCCAGGTCTTCGTAAATAATAAGATTCCCGTTTTTCACATTCCATCCCTCGAGGATATAGCGGGTCTTCTCCTCTACGGAACTGGAAAGATTGTTGTCTCTTCCCAGGTAAACCAGTACTGTCCGGTTTATCTCTTCCGGTTGAGGAGTCGGATCATCTTTTTGACATCCTATAAACAGAAAAGAGAGAAGAATCCCTATATAAAAATACCTGTCCATACTTACAGTTTTTAGC
>JAJPZL010000443.1 GCA_021204375.1 Bacteroides sp. | reverse complement strand
TGAAAATGGATGCAACCCTCTTATTTAACGGGCGCAACTAACTTTTTAAGGAGTTGCATCTTCATTTTAACAGAAAATATTTTTAGGAGAAGGTGTTTTTTAGTTGTTTTTCTACCAATTACTTGTTGTCGCCGGCTTCATAGCCGGTGACTCTTTATCTTGCGGCTTCATAGCCGCTCCTATACCTTATAAAGTCTATAGAGTTAGAGTAAAAAGAAAACCTTTGAATAATTAATATTCAGAGGATTACTTGCTTTTGCTTATTTTTCTGCATCTTGCAGATATCAGGGGACTTCTACGGAAATATTCCGGACCAACTCCGAAGGGCGGTTTATAGAAGAGAAACTTCCGGATAATTATATCATTTCCAGGGTGTTTGAATGTGCGAATAAGGTACCGGGGATTACTTATTTAAAATTGAAGCGGGTAGAACTAAAATCTCAGGGTGATTGGGACAGGATAAAAAAGGATTTCCGGATTACCCTGTTTTATACTATATCCACTTCCTATTGCTCATAACTCAATTTATTGTGTTAATTTTGCGAAACTAATATGTGGAGAGGAGATGGCGTAAAGTCATTTTTGAATCTCCGGTAAAAGCAAAGAAAGTTTTATGAACACAAAATAGATCAACTACCGGAAATTTAATCTTTCCGACTCATTACGGGCTGATATAGACATTGATAAAGTTCATTCCTTGGAAATAGCCGACTGGCAAATCAATTCTTTATGGATTGAGCTACCAGAAAAAGTGAACGAACTGATTGATAAAGAAGAGAAAAAACAGAATAAGAAAAAGAATATTACCTCTCCGGAAAGTAACAAATAGGAAACTCTTAACCAGGTGGAGGTGATGATTGCTCCTTTCCGGCTTGTTCCCCGTCCTGAACATGCGGTGTTTACCAACGGGGATAAACCTTTTTTTCCCATTCTGGTACCATGCAGTATTAGACCGTACAAGGCAGCTTACTCTATCCGATAAAACCTTTCCGCTAATACCCAGAAAGTATTTATCTCTCTATGCCGATGATAGTGTGGAATTTGTATTGAGTTCGGTAGAAGAAGTAAATTTGCTGATACCCCACACACCTCTTTCTTTTGATTCATTTGCAGAATATACGGAAAGAGTAGGATTAATATTTAAAGAATTATCAGGGGTTACCATCCAACAATACTAACCAGAGGGGTACGCTTGTGTAAATGATGCCATGCTGGTAATATCCAATGAAGAGATTGGTGCGGCATCAGATATCATTACCCTCTACCAGCAGTTGCTTTTGGAGAAGACTCTGCCCGGTTTACTCCGGGATTTTTCAACTATTTCTGCACCTGGTGTAACTACCCCACTTGATACGGTAGACTAGATAAAAGTCAACGAAAAACATCTGGGACAGATGGGTTTTGAATTCCCCCTCTCCATATCTCAGCGTAAAAGTCTCTACACCTTTTTAGATGGCAAAGGAAAAGTATTTGCAGTAAACGGCCCTCCCGGAACCGGGAAAACCACTCTTTTACAGAGTGTGGTCGCTAATGCCATGGTACAATCCGTATTGGAAAACGGAGGCAATATCCCTGCTATTATTCTTGCCTGTTCGGCTAATAATCAGGCGGTGACCAATATCATAGAGAGTTTTATGCGTTCAAAAACCGCTCCCGGAAGGCTGGAAGGACGTTGGATACCCGAAGTGGAAGGATATGCAACCTATCTGCCCGGTTCTACAAAAAAGGAGGAGGAATTTAAAGGTATTAATTATAAAAAGATAAATGGGGAAGGTTTATTCCGTCACATTGAAAGTCAAGAGTTTCTCCGGAAGGCCGGACAACACTATCTGGAAAGAGCAAATATCTATCTAGGACATTCCGGATTATCTCTGCAAGAGAGCATTGCGGGATTAAAAGAAGAGATACAGAACATCCAACAGCAATTTCGTAAAAGTGCGGATAACTGGCACTCTTATCTGGAGGGATTGAAAATGTGGCAGGAAAGTGTTTTTCCATCCTTATTAAATGATGCAGAAACAGAAAATAATGTGCCTGATAATGAGAGGCTGGAACAGGCTAAAAGACATGTGGAAAGAGGAGAGCAGGCGGTGATCGACTATTTTAACCAGGAGTCTTTTTCCGTAAACTCTTATGTCTGTTTAACGTTAAATCAGCATGGGCCAGTCGGGAAGCTGAATTAAGAAAACGGTTACGCGGTTATTTCCCGGAGAATGAAAAGATTGTGGAATATTCTCTACCTGTACTGATGCAACATTTTGAAGAGCAGATAACTTTACTTTCTACCATTAAAACACATTTGAATAAATGGAATAGCTGGAAGAAAAAAACAGAATTACAGGAACACCCCCACTCACTGAAAAAGAGTGTTGGCAAAAAGAGTATGAAAAAATCGACCATCGGAAACAGACCGGTAAAGATGCCCCTACGAACTACTTTTACGATGAACTGGATGTGACCCTGCGGCATAGAGCTTTTCAGCTCGCTGTACATTATTGGGAAGGAAAGTGGATTCTGGAGACGGAAAAAGCCTGGAAAAAAGATCCGGAACATTATAGAAAAACAGGAAAGCAAGCCACCATCGAAAGATGGCAACGGCATGCTATGCTCACACCCTGCTTTGTGAGTACCTTTTTTATGGCTCCTAAATTTTTTACCTGCTGTAAATATTCCGGGCAGGATGAGCAAGGCAAAAAACTCTACGATACCATCCCACTATATAGCCTGGCCGATCTACTGATCGTGAATGAAGCCGGACAAGTTACCCCCGAAGTAGGAGCTGCCACTTTTGCATTGGCAAAGCAGGCTATGGTTGTGGGTGATGTGAAGCAGATCGAACCGGTATGGAGTACTACTCATAAAATAGATAAGGGCAACCTGAAAAAAGCGAGAATCATACGGCAGTATCACGATCAAAAGATTGAAGAAGTATATAGTCCGAAAGGCTTTCTCTCTTCCGACGGCAGCATTATGAAGATGGCACAGAACGCCTCTGCCTACCAGGAAAAAGGACTACACGAACGGGGAGTATTATTGGTAGAACACCGTCGTTGTTATGATGAGATTATCCATTACTGTAACGAACTGGCTTACAACGGACAATTAAAAGCTCTAAAAGGAAATGCACCGGATACTAACATCTTTCCTCCCATGTGCCTGATCCATGTGGAAGGACGTTCAGAGGTAAAAAACAAAGAACGTTCCAATCGTACCGAAGCGGAAGCGATTGTTAATTGGCTCACTGCTAACAGGAAGAAAATCGAATTGGGTTATAAAAAAAGTAAGCTTGAAGATGTAATCGGTATCATTACTCCATTTGTAGGACAGAAGAAACTCATCTTCCAATATCTTAGAAAGGCGGAATTTGATGTAAACCGTATCAAAATGGGAACCGTACACGCTTTACAGGGTGCGGAATGTCCTGTAATCCTCTTTTCAATGGCATACGGTGCCGACCAATCGGGCAGTATGTTTTTCGATCGGGAGGATAAACCCAATATGCTTAACGTAGCTGTGTCTCGTGCTAAAGATAGCTTTGTTGTTTTTGCTAACAGGGGAATATTTAATAATGGTACTGATACACCTTCGGGATTATTAGGGACTTATCTGGAGGAAGTATTAGAATAATTTAT
>JAJPZL010000289.1 GCA_021204375.1 Bacteroides sp. | reverse complement strand
GACTTCAAATCCAGAATTTATAATAGGACATTATGCGGATAATCATATTAATTTATCTTTAGCCATGGTAATAATATATAGTGTGCGAACAGCCAGGATGTACTTTATACTATCTGTATAACCGTACTACCTGACTGCTTGTTTAGCCTTGTTATTTTTTATCTTAGTGCGCCGATTCAAATTCCCGGAGGAAACGGATATCGTTCTCCGAGAAGAGGCGCAGGTCTTTTACCTGGTATTTCAGGTTGGTAATACGTTCTATTCCCATACCCAGTGCATACCCGGTATATACCTTACTATTGATACCGCTGCTCTCCAGTACATTCGGGTCAACCATTCCACAACCCAGGATCTCCACCCATCCGGTGTGTTTACAGAAAGGACAACCTTTCCCGCCACAGATGTTACAGCTGATATCCATTTCCGCACTCGGTTCTGTGAACGGGAAGTAAGAGGGACGCAACCGGATCTTCGTTTCAGCCCCGAACATCTCTTTGGCAAAAAGCAGCAATACCTGTTTAAGATCGGCAAAAGATACGTTCTTATCTATATACAGGGCCTCTACCTGGTGGAAAAAGCAGTGTGCCCGGTAGCTGATCGCTTCGTTCCGGTATACCCGCCCCGGACAGATGATCCGGATAGGAGGTTGTGTCTTTTCCATCGTACGTACCTGTACGGAAGAGGTATGAGTACGGAGTACAATATCCGGATTGGCTTCTATAAAGAAAGTATCCTGCATATCCCGGGCCGGATGGTCTTCCGCAAAATTGAGGGCAGAGAATACATGCCAGTCGTCTTCGATCTCAGGTCCCTCGGCAATAGTAAATCCTAAACGGGAAAATATATCAATGGTCTCTCTGGTTACAATAGAAAGAGGATGGCGTGTTCCCGGTTTCACAGGGTAGGGAGTACGGGTAAGATCCATCTCTGCCGCCTGATTGTCCTGTCCGGAAAACTGGTCTTTCAGCGCATTGATCTTATCCTGTGCCCGGGTCTTAAGCTCATTCAGTTTTTGTCCTACCTCACGTTTCTGATCGGCCGGTACATTACGAAAGTCTGCCATCAGGTTATTGATGGCTCCTTTTTTGCTCAGGTACTTAATGCGGAGTGCTTCGAGCTCTTCGGCACTTGTTGCTGTAAGTGTTCCTATCTCCTGAAGAAGTTGCTCAATTTTAGCTATCATATTTTATTATTTGTATTCTACGTAAAAGCCCTACAAAAATAGAAAAATTAAATTGAACAAAGAGATTTTACTCCTGGTAGCTGATCCCTTTATCTGCTAAAAATAATTTCAGGTTTGCTGACCGGAAAGAGAAGAAGATAGAGAACGGGGCAGAAGGGGAACGGATGCTCTTTCTCCTAATAAAAACAGGCACTTTCGGTAAACTACCTGAAATGCCTGTTTGGCTTAAAATTTATTCTTTCTTAGTCCCGGAGGTGTCAACTCAAGCTCTTCGTCCGGAATACTGAACTCCTTATCAGCAAAAAGATCAGCCAGCCCGGATATCTGTTTGAGGCGGAGCAGCTCGTCACGGTCCATCCCTATATTTTTCATGATCCATTTATCCGACATTCCTGCCCGGTTCAGTTCGGCAACGATATCGCACATCAGTTCAATATTGTGAGCCCCTCTGGCCCGGTTGTGACGGATAGTAGATGCCATACGATTGGAGATATCTTTCTCGATCACTACTACCGGAAGCATCCCTTTCTCGCGTTGGAAAATACGACGGGAGGTTTTTAAAACGGTATAACGGTGGAAACCATCTACCAGAATGTAATTGTCTTCCTCTTTGTTATAATAACATACGCAAGGCATGGTAAAGCCATCTTCCCAGATAGAGAGCTCCAGCAATTTCATTTCGGGGGGAGCTACTATATTCGGATTGTAATTATTAGCCTTGACTTTATCAACAGGTATGGCTTTCACATTGTAGACAGGGCTTAATTGTACACTCATGTAATAATATTTTTTAGTTGTTCCATTATCTTGTTCTTTCTTCTGATCTCATCCTTTGTCATGGCAAAACCCATATATTTACAGGCATGGTCGTTTTTCAGGATGCAGATACATACCCGCTTATAGGTAGGAAGTTCCTTGAATTCCGGAATGTTCATATCATCCAGGTACTCCATGCGTACCGGTCGTTTATTGGTTCTGTAATTGGTCGAGTCCATGACGGTAATACCAATACCCGCGTCTTTCAGCTTTTTAATGGTGTGGTCGGCCAGGCATCCGCCTTTATGACGCCAGAAGTCTATGCTTACCGCCAGTTTTTTGAGATAGTTTTGTTTGGTACGTTCCGGAAGGGTGGCCAGCAGGAAATTCATGAACTTTTCCCAGGTATATCCTTCCGGGAGTTTAATGGATTGCCAGCCCATGGCATGGGTACCTCCATACGTTCCGGTAAAGTTAACTCCGTTCACCCTTCCGATCATTTTCCCCCACATATCGGGGTCAATGACCCGGTAAATGGAAAGGCTCTCCTGGGCTTCCGAGATAAAAGGGCTGGCTACACGCTGGCGTTCCAGGTTAACACCGGCTTTGTAATAGAGGTCGTACAAAATATTATAATCCCATTGAAATTTGCCGTTGGCTACCCATACATCCGTAGTTTTCCAGTCATAAATAGGATAAGCATTGTAAACATCCCGTCCCAGACGGGTAGTCCACCGGTAAGTGTGATAGATATAGGCTTTTTTAGCCTGATGAATACTTCTCCAGCGATTGAAACTCTCCTGCGTACGGATCCCTACCAGGCAGCAGGTACGTACCGCATCTTTTTTCTGGTGCAACCAGTTGGCAAAATGGAGCTGGAATTCATAATCCCACATATTGGCGTTGTAAAAAGGAAAATCTTCCATATTCATGCAGTTCTTTGGCTTTTTACGTACCCATATATCTTTTTTACTATCTTCCCAGGGGCGCCAGAACGATTGGTACATCGAAGTACAGGTCGTTACCCGGAAAGGCACGCATACACGGTATACCTCCAGGATATCTTTATTAGCTTCCAGTATCCTGTCCACATAATCGATGGTCATTTTATACTGGATCTCGTAATCCATATGAAAAACGCCCAGTTTAATTTTCAGGTTATTCCGCCGGATGTAATCAATGCACATATTGAGTAACATACCACTGTCCTTTCCACCGGAAAAAGAGACATATATATTATCAAATTCGTTAAATATTACCTTCAGGCGTTCCTGTGCCAATTCATAAACATTTTTCTGAACTTCCTGTTTTTTCATTTTGCCATGATCAGTTTTACATATTTGGTCCACATCTTTTCGGGCTGCATATTGTGTTTGATGAAAAAGTCTTTATGCTCTGTTATAGCTACTACATGGATGGTATATCTCTCTTCCAGTTCTTTCCGTACCTCTCTCATTAAGGCATCATATACTTCCGGATCATTCTTTTCTACATAATAGTTATTGATAACGGCGCTATTACCTTTCCTCTCAACAGGAAAGAAGCCTATTGTTTTGCTCTTTTTCCGGGCAATGAACCAGAGAAATTTTTCAGAAGTCTTGAAAGGGTAGTTATTATTCTGTTTCAGCACTTTCGGGTCCATGACCAGGTGTGCCACCAGCTTGTATAACTTTTTATCGGTTCCCTCTGCCGTTTCTACTACTATCATAGGC
>JAJPZL010000327.1 GCA_021204375.1 Bacteroides sp. | reverse complement strand
AATATACTCTTCACTCTCCATAAAAGCCTCCTCCAGATCATCAAATGCTTCGTACTGCTCATACATCGCCATAAACTCCTCGTCCGTACGCTCCCGTTCCAGATCCTCCCGGTTGGCATCAAATATCTTCTTAGCCTTATAGACTAGTTTACTAAATTCTTCCAATCCGAAAAGGCGCATCGCTTTGGCAAACGGATTATCAAAGATATATCCTCCGTATCCATTCTGTATCAGCTGGCAGAAGCCGCCTGCCATAATCTCCTCCCGGAAAATAGCATACGATAACAGCGCATGTTACTCCCCGGTAAGCAGGTGCATATTCTCTGCGCTCCCCTCCTCACCCAATACCTCTTTATACGTATCGGTAAATACCTGGATAAACTTATCCATTCCCTCCAAAGCAGCCCGCTGCAAATCCGAATCTTTTATTTCAATCATCTCCTTTTCAATTTTGACTACAAAGATAGTAAGATTATAACAGATACTAATAAAACTCCCGGATGAAACGGATATTGCCCGGAAGTTTAGAAAGAGGATCTTCCCTGGTAAGAGATACTTTTAACATGCAGGAAGATCGGACAATATGTCCTTATAGTAATCACATCGGGAGAGCATCTCCCGATGAACACAGCGTTCAGGATGGCAAAGAGAAACCACCGAACTTTATCCCGGACAATAGAGAAAGCCTTATTAATTATTCTCCCTCCCAAACAATTATTCTACATGCTACGTTTTTCCCCTTTTCCCCGTATGTATATTTTAACCAAAAAAGCCCAATATTTTCTATAATCAAATCTAAATCTCCACATGTCCCTCCTGCCTTACTTATATTTTTGTCCTGTACTAATAACATGCAAAAGTAACGTATGAAAAATAACATTTTCTATTTTTTATTCAGCCTCCTGTTCCTTATAGGCACAGGTGTAACCGGCTGTAGCGATAACGATGTAATAGAGAAGGATGAAGAAGAGGAAATCATTCCCGATGAAGAGGAAATCATTCCCGATGAAGAGGAAATCATTCTCGATGCCCCTGCCTTCCCCGGAGCCGAAGGCTTTGGCCGCTTAACCACCGGAGGACGGGGCGGAGAGGTTTACTATGTAACCAATCTCAATGATAGTGGAGATGGATCACTCCGGGCAGGAATCCAGAAATCCGAGGCCCGAATTATTATATTCGATATATCCGGTACGATTGAACTACAATCTACTTTAAGAATATCCAACGGTGATATTACCATTGCCGGACAGACAGCACCGGGCGATGGTATCTGCCTGAAAAACTACTCCCTGGTAGTAGATGCCGACAATGTAATTATCCGCTTTATCCGTTGCCGTCTGGGAGACGAAAAAGCAACAGAAGACGATGCTATGTGGGGAAGAAGACACAAGAACATTATGATCGACCACTGCACCATGAGCTGGAGTACCGATGAATGTGCCTCCTTCTATGATAATGAAAATTTCACCCTGCAATGGTGTATCCTGAGCGAAAGCCTGCGCATCTCCGTACACGATAAAGGAACACACGGCTACGGAGGCATCTGGGGTGGTCAGGGAGCCAGCTTCCACCACAACCTGCTGGCACACCACGACAGCCGTAACCCCCGTATGTGCGGCAGCCGCTATACCGGCCTTCCCTATAAAGAACTGGTAGACTTCCGGAATAACGTGATCTATAACTGGGGAGCAAACAGCGGCTACGCCGGCGAAGGAGGAAGTTATAACTTTATCAATAACTACTATAAACCCGGTCCCGCTACGGCCCAAAAACCATCCGTTACCTATCGCATTTTCCAGCCCTATGCCGACGATGGCAAAGAGTCAAACCCGCAGGGCATCTGGGGCACTTTCCACCTATCCGGAAACCGCTTTGATGATAGCTGTTCCGAACTAACCAGCAATGCAATTACCCATATTGCCCAGGTAAATGATGATAACTATTACGGATTGACTCCCTCTACTACCAATGGTCCCCTTCCCGAAGGAGGAGAAACAGCCTTACGGTCAACTGACGCATTTACCGTAGAAGCAGTGACCACTCATACTGCCGCTACCGCCTACGAAAAAGTATTAGCCTACGGAGGAGCCAGCCTGGTACGTGATAAAATTGATGAACGTATTATGGAAGAGGTACGCACAGGAACCTGCGGCAAAGATGGAGTAAACGGTAGCCAATACGGACTGATCGATACCCAAACCGACCGGGAAGGTTTTATTACCTATAACTCCCTACCCAAAGAGAATCACACTAACGGTATTGATAACGACTGGGCAGCCGCCCATATACCCGAAGGCAAAACCTATAAAGATTTCGATCCCAACACCGGATATACCTATATAGAACTCTATATCAATAGCCTGGTAGAAGATATTATGAAAGCCTGTTGCGAAGGAGGAAGTAACTCACCTTCCGGTAATGACTTTTAAGGAACAGCGTAAAAAGATTTAGGATAACAGATAGACACTCATTGAAACAGTGGGATACTTATTTGAAGTATCCCACTCTTTTATAATAAAGAATTAACCCTGTTGCTCCTATTAACCCCGGGTTATCCGGGTTACCGCCGGTTTAGCCCTTTTTGTCGTCGGCTTCCCAGCCGGTGACTCTTTACCCTGCGGCTTCATAGCCGCTACTGTACCGTGTAAGGGCTATGAAGCCCTCTATAGAAACCCACCGGCTGGGAAGCCGGCGGGAACATCAGGCACTTTTTTAAGTTGTTTAATAGACGCTGGGATGCCAGCGGCGACAGAGGGTTAAAGATTACTTATCTATACTATTCCATTATCTCTGTAAGATCAACTTCTGTTTCCGGAACCTCCGTAAAAGTCTTCAAAATCCTGTTTGTCGAAGTTTCCTTCAATGTATAGGTAATTGTACCGGCCGTAACCCCTGCCCATTTGCCGGTGATCGTGAATATTCTTCCGGAAGTTTTTCCACGAAATGTAGCAATATAGCTAACATTAGCTTCATATTGTTGCACAGCCGCTTCTGCATTTACAACTTTATTGGGTGGAACTCTCACAGAAATTTATAGGTTCGTTGATCTTCTTTAGTTTCACTTTCATTCAGAGTAAAAGATTGACTATTTTCATTACTTATAGTTACTTGACCGCCACCACCTAAAAACTTAGGAGTACTTATACTACTTGAAAAACCGACTTTAAAACCCTCATTTTTTGAAAAAGAAGAGGAGACTGTTGCTTTTTCAGAGAATGTTACTTCCATTGATTGTTCGAGTGAGGTTTCATTTCTTACTATCATAGTAGACAAAAAAATCAGGTTTTTGGTTGACAAGATCACCAGGATCTATGGAATATGTAATATTTACCAGGGTAAAATCCTCCGCTGGAGAAATAATCCATTTTTGTAAGGGTGCATTTGCATTATTACACCTCTGTAAATCTATTTCACTAAATTGGTCATATCCTGAAGCTGTTATACCACCATAATTTCTTTCCATTAAATTATGATCAAGATTTACCGGGATTGTACCCCGAACAATACAAAATTGATCTTCTGTTTCCGATATTTTTACAAAGCTATGTAAAGCCTTATCTTCCTAATTTATGCCCATTATACAACCAGAATATTTTAAGTTGCTTATATTATCAAAACATAAAAATAAAGTTTGATTGTTGAATGGTTCCTC